>JACNJP010000501.1 GCA_014382465.1 Planctomycetota bacterium | reverse complement strand
GAGACCCTGATGCTGCCCAACACCGGCGGCCCGGTGGAGGACCGCCTGACCGAGCTGTGCCGGGCGGTGAAGCTGGTCTACGCCAGCACCTACGCCTCCAAGGCGCGCAGCTTCATCCGCGCCACCCCCTTCCTGCACGAGGAGGAGAAGATGGCGGTGGTGGTGCAGCGGCTGTTCGGCCGCTGGCACGGCAGCCGCTACTACCCGACCTTCGCCGGCGTCGCCCGCAGCCACAACTACTACCCGCACGGGCCGGTCAAGCCCGAGGACGGCGTCGCCTGCATCGGCATGGGCCTGGGCAAGCTGGTGGTCGAGGGCATCGGCGGCCTGCGCTTCTCGCCCAAGTACCCGCGCCACCTGCCCGACTTCTCGGCGGTGGAGGACATCCTCGAGAACGCCCAGCGCCACTTCTACGCCCTCGACCTCGGCGCCAGCACCGAGTTCGCCGAGGAGCGCGGCTCGCCCGAGCCGACCCGCTACGACGTCTCGCAGGCCGACGCGGACGGCGTGCTGCCGCTGATCGGCTCGGTCTACAGCCCCGAGGACGGGCGCATCTCCGACGGCGTGTCGCGGCCGGGCGCGCGCATCGTCAGCTTCGCCAGCGTGCTGAAGCACGACCGCTTCCCGCTGGCCGAGCTGGTCGACGAGCTGCTCCAGACCGGCGCCTGGGGCATGGGCGGCCCGGTCGAGGTGGAGTTCGCGGTCGACATGGAGTCGGCCCCGGGGAAGCCGCGGCGGCTGGCCTTCCTGCAGATGCGGCCGCTGGTGGTGTCGCACGAGCGGATCCGGATCGACTTCGACGGCATCCAGGACCGCGAGCTGCTGGCGGTCAGCGACCGGGCGCTCGGCAACGGCCGCAACGAGGTCATCCGCGACCTGCTGTTCGTCGACCCGGGCGAGTTCGAGCGCGCCCAAAGCCGTGAGACGGCGATGGCGATCGGCGAGCTGAACGCGCAGCTCGAGCGCGAGGGGCGCCCCTACCTGCTGGTGGGGCCGGGCCGCTGGGGTTCGAGCGACCCGTGGCTCGGGATCCCGGTCGAGTGGAGCCAGATCGCCGGGGCCCGGGTGGTGCTGGAGACCGGCTTCGAGGGCCTGCACGTCCAGCCCTCCGAGGGCAGCCACTTCTTCAACAACATGACCAGCTTCAGCGTCGGGTACTTCACCGTGAACCCCCACCTGGGCGAGGGCGACCTGGACCTGGCCTGGCTGCGGGCCCAGCCGGCGGTGGCCGAGCGGCCGAACGGGGTGCGGCTGCTGCGTTTCCCACAGCCGCTGACGGTGCTGATCGACGGCCGGACGGCCCACGGGGCGATCGTCAAGCCCGGCGCGGCCGTCCCCTAGCGAATCCGGCCCCGTTCGGTGGCGTTGACCGAGGGCAGGTCCTGGCGCCGCAAGACTTTGTGCCGGGAATGGGCTCCTCGGTGGGGCCGGGGCCGGAATTCCGCGCCAAGCGCTTGGGCAGAACGGGCCTCCAATCCTCCAGCGCCACCGAAGGGGGCCAGATTCCAGGGAGGGGCCTGCACGCACCGAGTGCGATTGCGCACATCCAGCTCACCGAGGCCGCCGGAACCGGCTGGCACGCCTCTTGCGTCCCCATCGGCGCCGCCACCCCGGCCCACACCTCGGCTCGCCCATGACCCACCCCGCTTCCCTGCTCCCGGTCCTCGCCCTCCTCCTCGCTCTCCCTGCCCCCGCCCAGGTAGTCGGCGGCGAATGGGAGCTGCTCCACCAGTTCGAGGGCCAGGCCTCGCTGGACTTCCTCGGCACCGTGGTCGCCCCGGCGGGCGACGTCGACGCCGACGGGGTCCCGGACCTGATCTTCGGCACCCAGTACTCCGCGCCCGGCGGCCTCTTCCAGGCCGGCTCCGCCCTCGTCCACTCGGGCCGCACCGGCGCCCAGCTGTGGCGCTTCGATGGCGCGGGCGCCATCGACTGGCTCGGCCGCGCCGTGTGCGGCGCCGGCGACGTCGACGGCGACGGCCACGACGACCTCCTGGTCGGCGCCTCGCGCACCAGCCCCGGCGGCCTGCTCGACGCCGGCTCGGCCCTCGTCTACTCCGGCGCCACCGGGGCGCAGATCTGGCGCTTCGACGGCCGCGAGATCTTCAGCGCCTTCGGCTGCTCGGTGGCTGGCCCCGGCGACCTCGACCAGGACGGCACGCCCGACCTTGTGATCGGCGCCTACAAGGACGGCCCGTCGAACGGCTACGCCGGCGCCATCACCGCCTACTCCGGCGCCACCGGCAACCCGTTGTGGCGGGCGGACGGCGTCCTCGGCGCCGAGATCCTGGGGCAGGCGCTGGCCACCCTCGGGGACCTCGACGGCGACGGCGTCGGCGACATCCTCAGCGGCTCCGAATTCGCCTCCCCCTCCGGGAAGTCCAACGCCGGCTCGGTCACCGTCTTCTCCGGCCGCACCGGCGCCCGCCTGCTGAGCCTCGAGGGCGACATGCCCTACGACGCCTTCGGCTGCTCCGTCTCGGGAGCCGGCGACCTGGACCACGATGGCGCCCCCGACATCCTCGTCGGCGCCTGGGGCGCCGACCCGAACGGCATGCTCCTGGCCGGCTCGGCCTACGCCATCTCCGGCGCCACCGGCGCCCGGATCCATACCTGGAAGGGCGAGGCCGCCGGCGACCAATTCGGCGGCGCCGTCGCCGGCTGCGGCGACGTCGACGGCGACGGCATGCCCGACCTCCTCGTGGCGGCCAAGGAGGCCGGCCCGGAGGGCTGGCTCGGCAGCGGCTCGGTGACCCTCTGGTCCGGCGCGACCGGCGGACTCCTGCGTCGGTTCAACGGTCTAGCCTATGGCGACAACCTCGGCAGCTCCCTGGCCGGCCCCGGCGACCTGGACGGCGACGGCCTCGGCGAACTCCTCATCGGCGCCCGCACCGCCGACCCGCAGGGGCGCAACGCCGCCGGCGCCGTCTACCTGCGCTCGCTCGATCCCATCCTGCACCCCTCCGCGAGCGAGCTCCCCGCCCGTCTCGGCGCGGCGGTGACGCTGGCGCTGGACTTCCCGGCGAGCGAGGCCGGACTGGCCTACGCGGTCCTCGCAACCCGGGCCGGCGCCGGCTCCTGCTTCCGCGGCGGCATCCGCCTGCCGCTGAATCCCGACCCGCTCCTCGACCGCATGGTGGCCGGCTGGAACCCGCCGCTCCTCCGCGGCGGCCGCGGCCTGCTCGATGCCCAGGGCGATGGCCGGGCCACCGCCCTCGGCCACCCCGCCCTGAGCGGCGCGATCGGCAGCGCGATCCACTTCGCCGCCGTCAGCTTCTCCCCCGGACTGCCCCAGGGCCGCCTCGCCTCCGGCGCCCGCCCGGTGCAGCTCGTTCCCTAGCTGGCCACCGGCCGCTCCGGCATCCGCCCGCCCCTCTGACCCCAGGACTGAATCCATGTTCACACTCGCCCTCGCCCCCACCATGTCCCTCCCCCCAGGACCCGCAGCGCCCCAGGACACCCGCCAGGCCGC
>JACNJP010000098.1 GCA_014382465.1 Planctomycetota bacterium | reverse complement strand
AGAAGAAACATCCTGAAATCCTTTTTATTCATCCCGGCAGCCATGCTCCTGCCCTGACCGGCGGGCTGCCCGGCTTCCGCCGCCTGCCGGGGAACGAGGCGGCGGTGCGGTGGACCTGGCTGGCGGGGGACGGTCCGGCCTCCTCGCCCGATCCGGAGCTGATCGAGGTGTTGAGGAGCTGCTCGCGCCAGCGCTCCTGGGCGCCGGTCGAGGAGCGCCTGAAGGAGATGCCTGAGCTTCTGGAGGCCTGGGAGGAAGCCCTGGCCTGGCTCCGGGGCGAATCGGATTGAGCCCCGACGAGTCACCTCGCCCTGGGATCCTGCGGCTCTCGGCGCCGCTCGTGGCCTCCTTCTGGCTGCGCTCGGCCTTCGCCTGGATCGACCCGGTGTTCGCCCACCACCTGGAGGACGCCGCCGGCCGCTCGATCGGCGACGAGTCGCTGGCGGCGATCGGCCTCACGCTGCCGCTGGAGTTCCTGCTGATCGCGGTCTGGGTCGGGACCTCGAACGGGCTGACCTCGCGCCTCGCCGCGGCCATGGGCGCCGGCTCCCACCAGCAGGTCGAGCAGCTGAAGCGGGCGGCGGGGCGGATCGTGGTGGTGCTCTGCGGCGTCTTCCTGCTGCTCGCCGCCGCCACCTGGATGTTCGCCCACAGCTACCTCGACGACCCGGTGGTGGCGCGGCAGTTCCAGATCTACGCGGCCGTCTTGCTGGGCGGCTCGGCCTTCACCTCCTTCTGGTCGATCCTGCCGGATTCGGTCATCAAGGCGCACCACGACACCCGCTCGACGATGTGGGCCGGCATCCTGTCGAGCGTCACCAACGTGGTGCTCAACGCCCTGTTCGTGTTCGGGTTCGGCTGGGGCATCTTCGGCATCGCCCTGTCCACCGTGCTCGGGAGGATCGCCGGCTTGATCTACGCCCTCAGCCGGGCGGCCGGCCACGAAGCGCGCCGCCGGGCCGCCGCCGGGGCGCGAGCCGAAGGCCCGCGGCTGAGCGCGCCGGTGCGGACGATCTTGTCGATCGCCGTGCCCAGCGGCCTGGCCTACGTCCTGATGGCGCTGGAGTCGCAGGTGGTGAATCTGCTGCTCAAGCGGCTGCCGGACGCGGTCTCGCTGCTGGCGGCGTGGAGCATCTTCGACCGCTCGGCCCGCTTCCTGGCGATGCCGCTGATCGCCTCCGGGGTGGCCTTGCTGCCCCTGGTGGCGCGCTCCTGGGGCGCGGGGGACCGGGCCGGCGTCCGCCGCGAGATCCGCACTGCAGGCCTCGCCGGGGCGATCTACGCCGTGGTCTTCGTGGCGCCGGCGGCCTTCCTCCTCGGCCCCTGGGTCGCCGACCAGCTCAGCGAGGCCGAGCACACCCGCAGCCTGGCCCAGGCGACCATGCCGGTGCTGCCGCTGGCGGTGCTGGCGATGGTGCCGGTGCTCCAGCTGCGCCCGGTCTTCGACGGCATCGGCCGGCCGAAGACCGGCCTGCTAATCTCGCTCGTGCGCAGCGCCGTCTTCGTCGTGCCGCTGGTGGGCGCAGGGGCCTGGTTTGCGCCCCAGGCCGGCCTCAGCGAGCTCGTCGGCGCCTGCTGGGGCTTCGCGGCCGGCCTGGCCCTATCTTCAGCCTTCCTGACCGTCCAACTGCGCCGCGCCCTGGTCGACTGAGACCGCCGCCGCCGGGAATGAGAGGTACGACCCCTAGAAACAACTGATGTCTGACCCCGGGATCAGTCCTCGCCGGCGGTGGGGGACGGGGCGGGGTCCGAATCGGCGTTCTCGCGGTCGGAGGGGTCGGGCGGGATGGCGGTGAAGCCGAGGTGGTCCTCGCCGGCCTCGAAGGTCATCTCGACCAGCGAGCCCTCGGGCAGGTTGCCGCGCAGCAGCTCCTCGGCGAGCTTGTCCTCGACGTGGCGCTCGATGCAGCGGCGCAGCGGGCGGGCGCCGTACTCGGGGTGGTGGCCGTGCTGGATCAGGAAGTCGCGGGCGGCGTCGCTGAGGTGCAGCACCAGCTTCTTGGTCGCCAGCCGGACCTCGACCTTGTGCAGCTCGAGGTCGATGATGCGGTAGAGGTCGCTCTTGACCAGCGGGTTGAACATCACGATCTCGTCGATCCGGTTCAGGAACTCGGGGCGGAAGAAGCGCTGGACCTCCTCCTTGATCCCCTCCTGGACCTTCTCGCGGGTGGCCGCCTCGGAAGTCTCGAAGCCGAGCCCGCCGCCCTGGCGCATCAGGTGCGAGCCGATGTTGGAGGTCATGATGACGATCGTGTTGCGGAAGTCGATGTTGCGGCCGAAGGAGTCGACCAGGCGGCCCTCCTCCATGATCTGCAGCAGCATGTTGAAGACGTCCGGGTGGGCCTTCTCGATCTCGTCGAGCAGCACCACGCTGTAGGGCCGGCGGCGGATCTTCTCGGTCAGCTGGCCGCCCTCCTCGTAGCCGACGTAGCCGGGCGGCGAGCCGACCAGGCGGGAAGCGTTGTGCTTCTCCATGTAGTCGCTCATGTCCAGCGTGATGAGGGCGTCCTGCTCGCCGAACAGGAACTTGGCCAGCTGCTTGGACAGCCAGGTCTTGCCGACGCCGCTGGGGCCGAGGAACAGGAAGCAGCCGGACGGCCGGTTCGGGTCCTTGAGGCCGGAGCGCGAGCGCCGCACGGCCTTGGAGATGGCGGAGATGGCCTCGTCCTGGTGGATCACGGTCAGGGCCAGCCCCTGCTCCATCTGCAGCAGCCGCTGGGCCTCCTCCTTCTCCAGGTTGGTCACCGGCACGCCGGTCATCCTCGAGACCGTCTCGGCGATGATCTGGAGGTCGACGACGGCGTCCGGGACCGCCTCGGCCTCGTCGGCGCGCCAGGCGGCGAGGACCTGCTCGCGCTTGCGGCGCAGCTGGTAGGCCTGGTCGCGCCGCTTGGCCGCCTCCTCGAAGTCCTGGTTCTTGACCGCCTCCTCCTTCCGCTTGTCCATGGCGGCGATCTCGCGGTCGAGCTCGCTGACGTCCGGCGGCGGGGTCATCGACTGCAGCCGGACGCGCGCGCCGGCCTCGTCGATGACGTCGATGGCCTTGTCCGGCAGGAAGCGGCCGTTGATGAACTTGATCGACAGGTCGACGGCGGCCTCGAGGGCGTCGTCGTCGTAGCGAATGCGGTGGTGCTGCTCGTAGCGCTCGCGCAGCCCCATCAGGATCGCCACGGTGTTGTCCCGGCTCGGCGGCTCGACCATCACCGACTGGAAGCGCCGCTCGAGCGCGCCGTCCTTCTCGATGAACTTGCGGTACTCGTCGAGGGTGGTGGCGCCGATGCACTGGATCTCGCCCCGCGACAGCGCCGGCTTGAGCACGTTGGAGGCGTCGATGGCGCCCTCGGCGCCGCCGGCCCCGACCAGCGTGTGCAGCTCGTCGATGAACAGGATCACGTTCTTCGAGCGCCGCACCTCGGTCATGACCGCCTTGATGCGCTCCTCGAACTGGCCGCGGTACTTGGTGCCGGCGACCATCA
>JACNJP010000099.1 GCA_014382465.1 Planctomycetota bacterium | reverse complement strand
TCCTCGGCGGCCTCGGAGAACAGCACCTCCTCGACTTCGAGGACCTCGCCGGCGTCCTCCTCGGCGACCTCGCCCCCGACCCCGAGGTCATGGGCGACGCGCGCCACGTCCTCGGCGCGCAGCCGCATCTTGGAGCCGTCACGGAAGGCCCGGATCTCACCGGCAGAAATCAGGCGCTTGAGGTCGTCCTCTTCCAGGTCGAGCTTCTCGATGGCCTTGTCGAACGAGTAGAAGTCGCTTTCGCTCACGGGGGGTTCTCTCCAATCGCGCTTGGAATGCGCTCACGCTGGGTGGAATCGGGATGCAACAGGATACGCTAATCTTCGCCGCTCTCAACTGCCGCCTCCAAGGCGGGAGCCAGGCCGCGCTTCTCGAACTCCTTCCGGAGCTGGACCGCGCTGATCTCGGACTCGTCGTTGAAGCCGTCGAGCTGGGTATCCAGGCTGATGTCACGGGCGCCGATGAAGACCACTTCGCGGGCGTTGGCGCCGCCGCCGTGGGCTTCATAGGCCGCCAGGTGCTGGGTCTTCTGGTCCAGCACGTAGAGGATCGAGACCCCGGTCATGTACTCGCCGGCGACGGCGACGTAGCGGTGGCCGGAGTCGGCGGACTGGGCGTGGGCCGGCAGGGGCAGGCCCCAGCGGACCAGGACGGCGCCGAGGACCGCGCCGAGCAGGGCGGCGGCCAGGATTTCGAGCGGGAGGTGTCGGGGGCTCATTGGGGTCGGGAACGAGGGGCTTCGGAGGCCAGCAGGCGCCCCAGGATAAACTCGAGGTCGCAGATCCCGCGCCAGTCCCCGGGCCGGCCCACCAGCGCCACCGAGGATTGAGCGGCCCGCAGGCGTTCGAGGGCCTGGGATAGGTCCAGATCCGGCTCCAGTTGCGGCATTTCCTCGGCCAGGTCGGCCGGCCTCCTGCCGCTCCCGGCGATCGCCAGGCGCTCGCCGCGGAGCAGGGAGAAGCCGCCGTCCCGCTGGGCCAGCAGGCCCAGGGCGTCGGGGCTGGCGGCCAGCAGCCGCCGGGCCTCCTCCAGGCTGGCGTCCTCCGCCACCACCGGCAGCTCGGTGCGCAGGAAGGGCTCCAGGCCCCGCCCCCTCGAATCCAGCGCCCGCCGGGCAGCCTGGGCGGCGCGCGCCCCGCCCGGGGCGCCGTGGCCGTCCATCAGCACGGTAGCGATCTCGTGGCGCCCCAGCGGCGTGTCGCTCTCCAGGCGCAGCCGCCGCAGCAGGGCGGCCACCGGGGCCACCAGCGGCCACAGCAGCACCCGGCTGAGCACCAGGGCCGGGGCCAGGGCGACGCTCCGCTCGAGCGGCCGGGCCAGCAGCATCTGCTTGGGCCCGACCTCCCCCACCAGGAACACAACCGGGGTCAGGACCACGGTGGCGATGAGGTGCGGATCGATGCCCGGGATCCGCTGGCAGATCGCGATCGCGGCGTGGACCGCGGCGTCGTTGGCCAGGTTGTTGCCCACCAGCAGGGTGCACAGCCAGGCGGTCGGGGAGCGGCTGATGCGCTCCAGCCAGGCGGCCCGGCGGGAGGTGCGCGCCAGCATCCGCAGCCGCAGCGCCGGGGTGGCGTAGTAGCCGGTCTCGGCGCCGGCGAAGATGGCCGAGCCCAGCAGCGCCACCAGGAGGACCAGGACCGGGATCATGCTCCGTGGCCCTCCCGCTCCGGCCGGACCGTGACCCGGATCGCCGCCGCGCGCAGCTCCTCCAAACGCAGGACCTCGAGCTCGAGCCAGCCGCCGCCGCGGAGCGTCAGCGCCAGCCGGTCGCCGACCTCGGGCAGGCGGCCGAGCCGCTCGGCCAGCAGGCCGCCGAGGGTGTCGAGCTTGGCATCCACCGGCCCCGGGTCGCCGAAGCGCTCGCGGAAGATGTGCAGCGGCAGGCCGCCGTCGACCTCGAAGCGGTTGGGCGACAGGCGCTGGATGGCCGAGCGCCCGGTGTCGGTCTCCTCGGGCACCCGGTCGAGCAAGGTGTCGGCCCAGCGCCCGCGCTCGAGGATGCCGGCGGGGGCGCCGTACTCGTCCACCAGCAGCACGAAGGGCAGGCCGCGCCTTCGCAGCAGGCCGACGCCGCGGGCCAGCGGCGCCACCTCCGGCAGCACCGGCACCGGCTGCATGGCGTCGCGCACCAGCCGGCCGACCGGCAGGCGGGTCAGGTCGAGCACGCCGCGGATCTCGCCGTCGTCCTCCACAACCGCCGCCCAGGCCGCCCGCTGCTCCCGCAGACCCTGGACCGCCGACTCCAGGGTCTGGCCGGCCTGGACCTTGGGGGTCTCCGACAGCGGACGGCGCACCGCCCCTGCCCGCAGGATGTCGAGCTCCAGGATCTGGCGCAGCAGGCTGCGCTCCTCCCGCGGCAGCAGGCGGTCGCCCTCGGCCTCCAGCAGGGAGTCCAGCTCCTCGGCCGCCACCGGGACGGCGTGGACCGCCTGCCGGAACAGACGCGCGCCAAGCCACCGGGCCGGGAAGCCCAGGACCGCGTGCAGCAGCCACACCGGCGGCAGCATCAGCCGGGCGGCCGGCACCGGCGACCGATGGGCGAGCAGCTTCGGCAGGATCTCGCCGAGGAGGACCAGGATCAGCACCCCGGCGGCGCTCAGGGCGGCCGCGGCGCCCGCTCCCTGCCCGGCGGCCCAGGCGGCGGTGGAGGCGTAGTAAGCGAGGTTGACCAGCAGGTTGCCGAGCAGGATCACCGACAGCGAGCCGGCCGGGTCCTTCAGCAGCGACCGGGCCACCCAGGGAGCGCTGCCGCGGGGACGGCCGGAGAGGGTGAAGAGGGCCGCCTCGGCGCCCGAGAAGGTGGCCGAGATCAGCAGCAGGGTGAGGGCAAGGCCGGCGGCGCCGCTCACTCCGCCTCTCCGGCCGGGAGCTCGATCCGGACCTCCAAGCCGCCTCCTGGCCGGTTCAAGGCCTCGATCCGGCCGCCGAGCTGGCGCACCGTCGCGTGGGCCAGCGCCAGGCCGAGGCCGGTGCCCTGGCCCACCTCCTTGGTGGTGACGAAGGGCTCGAAGAGGTGCGGGATCAGCTCCGGATCGACCCCCGGGCCGTCGTCCAGGACCCGGAGCAGGACGGTCCGGTCGTCCGCCCGCGCCGCCTGGAGGGTGACCCGGCCGCCGGTCTCGCGGTCCTGGCCGTCGAGGGCGTCGAGGGCGTTCTGGACCAGGTTGAGCAGGACCGGGAACAGATCACCGGCGGCCGCCAGGACCAACAAGGGCTCCTCCGGCAGCTCCAGCACCAGCCGGTGCCGCTGGAGGCGCGAGGCCAGGAAGTCGGGCAGGTCGCGGACCGCCTCCTGGACCGGGCTGCGGGCCTCCTCGACCCGCGACGGCGCCAGCTTCAACAGCCGCTGGACCAGGCCGGTGATCCGTTCCAGGGCCTCCTGGACCAGCCCGCCGTAGCGCTTGGCGCGGTCGCTGGCGGCGTCGCGGCGCAGCACCTCGAGCCCCCACTTGCTGGCGGCTTGGCGATGGGTGGC
>JACNJP010000100.1 GCA_014382465.1 Planctomycetota bacterium | reverse complement strand
GCCTGGTCGACGTCCAGCCCGTGCAGGTGGATAGTGTGCTCCATCATGCTGCGGTTGGAGAAGTTGACCGTGACCAGCTGCCCCTCCGGGCACTCGAAGTGCGCCGAGGGCAGGTCACGGTCGCCCATGAAGCCCCGGCCGCTCATCGGCGTGCCGTCGGTGAAGTACCAGGCGGTGTAGCTGCGGCCGCCGACCGTCAGGGCGCCGTTCATGCGCGCCGTCAGCGAGAAGCTGGTGCCTACGTTCTGTCCCAGTCCGGCCATGGTGCGCTCCTAGACCGCTTCGATCAGCGTCAGCTGACCATAGGGATACAGCCCGTTGGCGGTGACCGCCGTGAGCGAGTGCGGGTGGACCGGGTAGAGCCCGGTCTGGTCAACGGTCAGGATGAGGTCGGTGGTGCCGCCGGCCGGGACCTCCACCGTGTCCTTGGGCGGGAGGGTGGTGTTCGGAACGTTGCCGCGTGCGGCGACCTCGACGTGGTAGCCGTGGAAGTGGATCGACTGCCGCACGCGACCGGAGTTCGACAGCCGCAGCAGCACCCGCTCGCCCATCTGGCAGGCGATGTGGGTGTCGGGGTCGGCGTCGGTGGCCGGGTAGGAGAGGCCGTTCAGGGTGAAGTAATTGGGCTCGTAGACCGCCGTGTTGGGCGGCGTCATGGCGGCCGCGGCGGCGTTCCAGCGGTCGTCGGAGTCCTGGTAGTGCAGGATGAACTCGCGGTCGTAGGAGGGGCCGCCGTTCCATAATTCCTGACGGCCGCTCGAGGGCCGCGAGACGATCACGGCGGCGAAGCCGAGCGGCCCGGAGACGCCGGCGAAGCGGGCCTCCTGCAGCAGGTAGGTCCCGGCGGGCGGCATCGGGAAGCTGACGCTGCGGGTGGCGCCGGGGGCGACCAGCGGCCCGACGCCGAGCCCGGTGACCCCGGGGCGGATGGCGACCGCCAGCCGGTTGACCAGGGTCAGGGTGGCGCCGGCGCCCTCGGTGGCCTCGAGGAAGGGCAGGCGGCCGCGGACCGCGGTGCCACCCACGGCCTGGAAGCGGAAGAAGGGGACGGTGGCGCCGTCGCCGAAGCTCTCCTGCGTGGCGACGGCCTCCACGGTCCAGGCGGCGCGGCCGGCGGCGCGGGCCCCCAGGACCGGGGTGGCGGTGAGTGCCGCGGCCGCCTGGGCGGAGCGGGCGAGGAAGGCGCGCCGCGTGGGCGCGACGGGCTTCGGGCGGGGGTTGCTCATGGGAGGGGGGAGACGGCCACGGGAGGGCGCAGGAGCGCGATTCGGAGTCTACAACTACGGGAGAGGCCGCCGACGGCCGGCGGCCGGCCGGGCGATCAGGCCTCGAGCACCGGGGCGCCGTCCACCTCGCACAGCTCGCAGCGCCACGGCGCCACGTGGAAGCCGAGCAGGTCGACCTCGCGGGAGAGGTATTCGTCGCGGTACTCCTCCTCGCGGCAGTAGTCGGTGCTCAGGTACTTCTTGTTGCAGTCGGCGAAGACCGTGGCGACGTGGGCGCCGTCGCCGATCGCCGCACCGGCCAGCAGCGCGCCGAGGAAGTTGGCGCCCGAGCTGATGCCGACCGCCAGCCCGAGCTCGCCGGCCAGCCGCTGCGCCATGAGGATGGCGTCGCCGTCCCAGACGTCGAGGATCTCGTCGAGCTGGTCGAGGGCGACGATCGACGGGATGAACTCGTCGCTGACGCCCTGGATGCGGTGCTTGCCGACCTTGCAGCCGGTGCGCATGGTCGGCGAGTTGGCCGGCTCCAAGGGGTGGATCCGGGCTTGGGGGGCGCGGGCGCGGAAGCAGCGGCCCACCCCCATGACGGTACCGCCGGTGCCGACGCCGGCGACGAAGGCGTCGGGTTCGGCGCCGCGGCCGTGCATCTGCGCCAGGATCTCGGGGCCGGTGCCGGTGGCGTGGGCCTCGACGTTGGCCTGGTTGTCGAACTGCTGGGGCAGGAAGACGCCGCCGTGCTGCTCGGCGAATTCCTCCGCCAGGCCGATGCTACCGAGGAAGCCGCCCTCGTCGGCCGAGACCGGCACCACCTGGGCACCGAGGCTGCGGATCACCTGGACCCGCTCCATGCTCATCCAGTCGGGCATGTAGATCCGGACCGGGTGGCCGAGGGCGCGGCCGGCGGCGGCGAAGGAGATGCCGGTGTTGCCGCTGGTGGCCTCGGCGATGATGTCGCCGGGCTGGATGGCGCCGGCCCGGTAGGCGGTCCGGAGGATGTGCAGCGCCATCCGGTCCTTGATCGAGCCGGTCAGGTTGGCGCTCTCCTGCTTGGCCCAGATGGTCAGGTCCAGGCCGCGGAAGCGGATCGGGAGCCGCAACAGCGGCGTGCGGCCGATCAGCTGGTCCAAGGCGCGGAAGCGGTCTTCGACGGTCAGGGGGTTCGGGAGGGCGGTCAGGTCCACGAACGTAGCTAAGCTCCGAATCCGCGCCAGGATAGGCCAAGGAACCCAAAGCGGGCCGCGCTCCGGGGAGCGCGGCCCGATGTTCTGGTGCCGGGAACAGGGGTCGAACCTGCACGGGGTTTAAACCCCACATGGCCCTCAACCATGCGCGTCTGCCAATTCCGCCATCCCGGCGAGGGCCAAAGATTCTACCCGTGCCCCAAGCGCCGTCAATCCGGGGTCAGACATCGATTGTTATTGGATGTACGACCCCCAATATCAATCGACGTCTGACCCCAGGTCCAGGGCGCCGGCGACGATGAGGCTGGCGGCGCGAAGGCTGAGCTCCAGGGAAACGGAGAACCAGTCGAGGGCCTGGGCGGGGAGGAAAGCGCGCTGGGCTCGCTGGATCAGGGCGCCCTGGCGGTTGGCCCATTCGGGTTCGAGGCGCTCGAGCAGGGCGGCGTCCACGGCGGTTCGGAGCTGGTCGAGCTGCGCCTGGGTGAGGGCGGACATGCCGGGGAAGAGGAAGTCGCGCTGCTTGCGCTCCTCGTCCGGGCGCCACTGTGCGGCGAGCTGGTCGGTCTGGTCGCGGAAGAGCTGGCGCGCGACCTCCACGGCGAACTTGTCGGACCACTCCTTGGCCTCGTCCGGATCGAAGTAGATGAACAGGTTGGCCCCGCGGTGCAGCAGCCCGGACGAGCGACGGAAACCATCCAGCTGCGAGAGCCTCGAGCTCGCCGCCCGAGGATCGGAGTCCGCCAGGAAGGCGGTGTTCTCGACGTGCCGCAGGTACTTGAAGGAGTTGCTGATCAGGACGTACTGCCGCCGGCCGACCGTCAGCCGGTGCATCACGATCTCGCCGGTCCCGGGGATCAGCGGGGTGGAGAAGGAGATCGCGTTCTCACCGCCGCCGACCGGCACCGACTCGACCACCGGCGCGCCCTGGCCGGAGAACATCAGCGAGATCTTGCTGCGGAAGAACTCCTCCAGCTCCTGGTAGGCGGCCTCGTTCTTGGGGCGGCCGATCACCACGAACAGCGGCGCCGGGCGGTCGTCGTGCTCCCCCTCCAGCGGACCCATGTCCGGATAGTCGTCGCGC
>JACNJP010000101.1 GCA_014382465.1 Planctomycetota bacterium | reverse complement strand
GGGGGGCGCAGGGGTGTTTCTGCGGGGGGGGGCGGGGGCGGTCCCCAGGGGGCCCGCGGTCGCGGCCCAGGGGCCCGCCGCAGGGGCGGCGGGGGCGCTTCCCCGCGAACCCCCCCCCCGCCGCGCTGGCGGCGACCGCCAGAGCGAAGAAGGCGAAGCTGAGCAGGAAGATCTGCACCGCGGATCCCTAGCGCGAGCCGTCCATCTGAGCCTTCGGCTCCGGCAGCTTGGCGGCCATCTCGACGAAGGCCGGCACCGAGTCGGCGAAGGCCTCCTTAGCGTCGTCCGAGATCGGGTCGGCGCCGAGGTAGACGTCGAACAGGGCCAGCGCCAGGTGCTGCGACTTGACCTCGCCGAGCACCTTGCCGTTGACCATGGTCACCAGGCGGCCGCCCGGGTGCCAGGCGAAGATCAGCTCGGTGTCCTCGGTGAGTTCGTCCTTGAAGTAGGCCTTGAAGGTGGTCAGGGCCGCCTTGGCGGCCTCGACCTCGGCCGGCTTGGCGGACTTGGCCAGCTTCTTCAGCCGCGGCTCGAGGGAGTCGGCGAAGGCCTCGGCGATGTCCTCGCCGTCGACGTCGCAGGTCATGACCCACCGCAGGCCCTTGGAGAATTCGCCGTCGAGCAGCGCCTGGTAGAGCTTGCCGCTCTTGCGGCGCTCCTTCTGCGACAGCCCCTTGTAGGCCTCGAGCGCCTTGGCTGCCGGCTTGGCCTCGAGGTAGAGCCCGAAGGCGTAGACCTTGATGGCGAGGATGGTCTTGGTGCGGACGCCGACGTCGAGCAGGTGCAGCGAGGCCTTGCTGCCCGGGAAGGTCATCCACTTGGCGAATTGGACTTCGCTCCTGGGCTCCTCCACCGTCGGCGCCGGACTCACCGGGTCCTGGGCGGCGATCGAAGGGGCGAGGGCGAGCAGGGCGAGGGCGAGCAGCGGGATTTGCGGTCGGGACATGGGTTTCCTCCGCATGCAGGATAAGGTCGCGGCCCCGGAGGGGATTCCAGGGCCGCAGGTTCGGGGATGGGTCTGGGATGCGGTTCACACCCCTCAGGGGGACCTCTAGCGGGTCCCGGGCGGCGAGGCCGGCTGGGCCGGCCGCTGGGCGGCCTCCGTGGCAGCCGCCCGGCTGACCCGATCGACGCAGCCGGAGAAGCACTCCTTGGCGTCATCATCGAGCGGATCATCGTCTAAATAGCAGGCAAACAAGGCTCGGCACAGATTGTCGGATTCCAGGCTCCCGACCACCTCGCCGTCGATCTGGGTGACCAGGCGCCCGCCGGGGTGCCAGGTGAAGGTGGCCTCCATGCCCTTGCGGAGCTCGGCGTCGAAGTAGGCCCGGAAGGCCCCCATCGCCCGCTCCGCCGCGGCGGCTTCGGCGCGGCTCGAGGTCTTCGCCAGCCGCTTCAGGCGCGGCCCGAGGACGTCGTCGAAGGCCTCGGCGACGTCGTCCCCGTCGACGTTGCGGCACAGGATCCAGCGCACGCTCTTGGCGAAATCACCGGCCCACAGGTCGTGGTAGAAGCCCTTGTCCTTACGCCGTTCGCGCTCGGACGCCCCCTGCCACCTCGCCAGCGCCTGGGCCGCGCCCTCCGGTTCGACGTAGAAGCCGAAGGCGTAGATCTTGATCGCCAGGAAGGTCTTGGTGTAGAGGCCGGTGCCGATCAGGAGCTGCGGCTCCTCGCCGCCGGGGAAGCGGCGGTATTCGGCGAAGGGGACCTCCGAACGCGGCTCTTCGACCCGACCGAGCTGATCGAGCCAGGTGGCCTCCTGCTGGGCGGGAGCGGCGCCCCCCAGCAGGCCGGTCGCGGCGAGGAGCAAGGCGGTCGCGGTGAGTCGCATGGCTGTCCAGGCTCATCGGCCGGACCGGTCCCCCGGCTTGCGGGAATCTTTATCCTCGGCCCATGCCCGGTCGCGCTCCCCTCCTGCCGCTCCTCCTGCTCAGCGCGGCCGCCGGCGGCTGCTGCCGCGCCGAGGGCGGCGGGATGGAACTACTCCTCAGCGAGGCCAACTCCCAGGAGTGGCGGGTGGAGGGCGGCGCCACCTTCAGCTGGGAGGACGGCGCCCTCTACGGCCGGGACGCCGGCGACCGCAACAGCTTCCTGATCAGCCCGCGCGACTACTCCGACTTCGTGCTCGAGTGCCAGCTGAAGATCGAGTCGGGCGGCAATTCGGGCATCCAGGTCCGCAGCCACCAGAAGCCCGACGGCACCGTCTTCGGCTACCAGATCGAGGTCGACCCGAGCGAGCGCGCCTGGAGCGGCGGCCTCTACGACGAGAGCCGGCGCGGCTGGCTCGACCCGCTCGACGACCAGCCCGAGGCCCGCGCCGCCTTCCGCGTCGGCGAATGGAACCGCTTCCGGATCGAGTGCCGCGGCGACCGCATCCGGAGCTGGGTCAACGGCGTCCCCTGCACCGACTTCCAGGACTCGCTGGACGCCTCGGGGAGGATCGCGTTCCAGGTCCACGGCGGCCAGGGCACCCACGTCCGCTGGCGCGACATCCGCCTCCAGGAGCTCGGCGCCGAGGACTGAGGCCGGGCGGTCAGGCCAGGCTCGCGTCGACCTCGAGCAGGACCTTGCCGTAGACGTCACGGTCGGCCAGCTTCCGGTGGGCGGCGGCGGCCTCCTCCAAGGGGAAGCGCGAGTCGATGACCGGCTTCAGGCGCCCGGCGAAGACGTGCGCGGCCACCTCCTTCTGGTCGCCGAGGCCGCCCATGGTGCTGCCGAGGACGCTCAGGCTCTTGAAGAACAGCGGCGCGAGGTTCAGCTCCATCTCGGCGCCGCTGGTGACGCCACAGGTGACCACGCGGCCACCGCGCGCCAGCAGCCACAGCCCCTTCGGAAGCGTGTCGGCGCCGACGTGATCGACGATCAGGTCGAGCCGGTTGCCGCCGGCCCACTGCTTGGCCGCCGCGCTCCAGTCGGCGTCGCGGTAGTTGACCCCGGCCGAGGCGCCCTGCTCCATGGCCCGGCGGATCTTGTCGTCGCTGCCGGCGGTGACCATGACCTCGGCGCCCCACAGGCGGGCGATCTGGGTGGCCGCCACCGAGACGCCGCTGCCGGCGGCGTGGATCAGGACCTTCTCCCCCGGGCGCAGACCGCAGCGGCTGATGAGCATGTGCCAGGCGGTCAGGTAGGTGAGCGGGAAAGCGGCCGCGAGGTCGAGCGGGAAGGCGTCGGGCAGCGGCATCAGGTTCTCGGCCTTGACGACCGCGAAGTCGGCGTCGCCGCCGTCGCAGGTCTCGCCGTAGATGCCGAAGCGGCCGCAGAGGTTGTGCCGCCCGCTCGCGCAGGCCACGCAGCGGCCGCAGGAGTGGCCCGGCGCCACCGCCACCCGGGTGCCGGGAGCGAAGTCGGCGACGCCCGGCCCGCAGGCGTCGACCACGCCGGAGAAATCGCAGCCCAGGGTCATCGGCAACGGGAAGCGGTGACCAGGGACGCCCCGCCGCACCCAGGTGTCGAGGTGGTTCAGGGCGGCCCAGGCGACCCGGACCCGCACCTCGC
>JACNJP010000118.1 GCA_014382465.1 Planctomycetota bacterium | reverse complement strand
GCGCCATTCGTGGGGGGAAGGAGCCGCACTTGCGGTGAGGCGCCTGGATCGGCACCGGGTCCAGCTCCGGTGGCCGAGGTCTGCCCTGGCAGGTGCGGCCGGTTGGCCCCTTGGAGTCAGGGGCCTATCCTGTCCGCCTCTGGCAGCCGCTGTCCCCGTAGCTCAGCAGGATAGAGCATCGGTTTCCTAAACCGAGGGTCGGGTGTTCGAATCGCCCCGGGGACGCCAGCCTCCTCTGGATCGCTACGGCACGATGGTCAGATACCGCGCGATCGAGCTGAGGCGGCCGGTCATCGTGTTCGGATCCCAGCTGACTGCCGCCAGGAAGACCTTGGTGCCGACGAAAGGAGTCAGGAGTGGATCGCTGAGGAGCGTTGCCTGGGCGTCGCCGTTGGCGTCGAGGATGCCCCTGCCGTGGAGCAGGATCGGCGGGTTCCAGCCGTTCAGCATGCCCTGCGCGAGCGGCCCCCAGAGCGCGAGCGGGATCAGGATGCCGCCGAGCGTCGCCGGGCCCGTTCCTTTCGCCGAGGCCAGCACGGCGTAGGAGTAGCCCGCTTCGGCGGCCGGGAAGTCGATCCGGAGCGTGACTGGTGCGCCGCTCGTGGCGGAGAGGGACCGAGCGCCGGGATGGAGGAAGGGATCGTGGGAGTAGACGTAGGCCGAACCGGCGGAGTCGAGGCCTCCGGGATCGGCCAGGAAGGCTCCGATGACCAAGTCGGGGAAACCGTCCCCGTTCACGTCTCCGGCTCCGGAGACGGAACCGCCGAAGTGGTCGTGACCGGCCTGGCCATCGAAGCGCCGGATCACGGCGCCCGTCGCTCCCGAAAAGACGTAGGCGGAGCCGGCCCTGGTATTGCCTCCGGGGTCGGCTCCCTCGGCACCGACGATCAGGTCGGCGCAGCCGTCCCCGTCCACGTCCCCCGCTGCGGCGACCGACCGGCCGAGGAAGTCGCCTTTGGATCGACCATCGAAGCGCCAGATCGGGCCGCCCGTCCGGCCCGAGTAGACGAAGGCCGCGCCGGACTCGAGTCGACCACCGACGCTGGCTCGGTAGGCTCCGACGACCAGATCGGCGTGACCATCTCCATCCACGTCGCCGGCACCCGAGAGGGACCGGCCCAGTTGGTCACCGCTGGCCTGGCCGTCGAAGCGGTGGATCAGCCCGCCCGTCGCGCCCGAATAAACGAAGGCGGAGCCCGCGACGTAGAGGCTCCCAGGCGAGGCGCCGGACCCGACCACCAAGTCCGGGCTACCGTCCCCGTCCACGTCGCCAGCGCCCGCGACGGCCCAGCCGAGTTCATCCAGCGGTTCGATGCCGTTGAATTGCCAAATGAGGGCGCCCGTCGCGCCCGAGTAGACAAAGGCGGAGCCCGCCGCGAAGACGCCGCCGGGGTCGGCCGAGGGGGCGCCGACGATCAGGTCTCCGGAACCGTCCCCGTCCACGTCCCCGGCGCTGGAAACCGACCGGCCCAGGTTGTCGCCCGCTGCCCGGCCGTCGAAGCGCCAGATCAGTCCGCCCGTCGCGCCCGAATAGACGAAGGCCGATCCGGCCATCGACAGTCCGCCGGGGTCGGCGCCGTGGGCGCCGATGATCAGGTCGGCGTGACCGTCTCCGTCCACGTCTCCGGCATCGGAGACGGAGTCGCCGAAGAAATCGAGAGGGGCCTGGCCGTCGAAGCGCCAGATCCGTCCGCCCGTCGCGCCCGAATGGACCATGGCGGAGCCGGCGTAGTAGAGGCCGCCGGGGGAGGCTCCGTTGGCCCCGAGGATCACGTCCGCGTAGCCGTCCCCGTCCACATCCCCGGCGTCGGAGACGGAACAGCCCAGCGCGTCCGCGGCCGCGAGGCCGTCAAATCGCCATTGCGTCTCCCACCGGCCGCCGACGATTTGGGCGGAGAGCGGCGCGCCTACGAAGAGGAGCAGGCCGGGGAGGAGCAGGTGGCGGTCACCGCGCATGGAGAAACCAGCGGGCAGGAGCTGCTGAGGAGAAGAGGCTGCACGTTCAGGGTGATTCCACATTATCCCCTGCGTGAGCATCCGGGCTCCCTTCTTCGGCGGAGTTGCCTGGCATCGGCGGTGCCAGCGGCGGCGCAAACGGAGGAGATGGGACTTCGCAACTCGCAGCATGGGAATGCCAGAGGGAAGCCAGCCGTAATCGTTCCAATAGAAACAGACTACCGATGGTGACTGACCAGTCTTGCGAACCAATGGCGCGACTCACTAGACTGGAGTTTCGCCATTTTGGATGTCGGTGCACGCGATCTTGATCCTGTACTCCAGGCGCTGGTCCTTGGAGGTGACCTCCGGGACGCCAAGCAGTGGATGGGACTCGAGGATCCCCAGAACGGCTGGGGGAAGAGCGCGAAGAGTCGCCACGGTCGGAGAAAGCCGGGGCCCCAGCCGCGCGGGCGAAAAGGGGAGGGTGCCATCCTGCACACGCTTCCTCTGGCCATGACAGCCTTAGGTGTCGTCGTCGTGTGGTACCTGCGCCACGGCAAGCCGGAGCGGGAGGTCACGCGAGTCCGCGAGGCTTGTCCTTGGTATCGGCACAAACGCACGGCCTCGTTTCAGGACATGCTCGCGGCACTCCGCAGGGAGATCTGGCTGAAGCGACTTTCGGCGATCCCGGGCGAGAGCCGGCAGCGAAGAAAGGTGGCCAAGCTCCTCCAACTCGCACTTCTAGCTGCCTAGAAATGGCGAAACTCCAGACTAGGAGTCCCCATCGATATACCCCAATGCCTGAAGGCCGGCTCTCTCCTGAACGCCCATTTCCCGTTGCGCATCGATCGGAGTCGGGAGGGTGGCGAGCATTGAAGCGAGTAGCTGCCTAAGCATCTCCGCGACTTGGGGTTCTGAGTCCTCCGGGACCTCCAACTCCTGGCCATGGTCTAGCCGGAAGAGGCGGCCTTCGTCAGGGGCGCCATTCCGATAAAAGAGCTTCCAGGTAGAGGTGCGGATCCCGATCAGTCTCTCATCCCGGCTTCCGTCCTCATGGCGAATATGGCTCAACTGTTCCTGCCATGCTTCCAGGAGAATGCCCTCGGCGAACCACTCCCTAGCAGGAAGAGGATGTCCTTGAATCGCAGGAAGGAGGTTGATTCCTTGCTGATCATCCAGGGCTTCGAATCCGGCCAACCCAGCGAGGGTTGCGGCGATGTCGACCTGATACACAGTCTCGCTAACGTGGCGCCCGGCTTGTGTGCCCCCGGGCAGATGAAGGAGGGCAGGGATGTGTTGTGTAGCTTCCATGAGACTGCCAGCATGCACATTGTTCCATCCACCCTCGCCGAAACAGTGGCCATGATCGCTGAGCAGGAGCAAGGCAGTATTTTGAAGGCCAGGGTCACGCTCCTCCAATGCCTTGATGAGCCGGCCAAGGGCCGCGTCCAACTCCATGATCTCCGCCCGGTACATCGTCATGAGCTTGGCATTGACTTCGACGAGGTATGGTCAAGAGTTGTGTATCGCGACCTGAGGCTCATGCGGCGATGCTCTT
>JACNJP010000193.1 GCA_014382465.1 Planctomycetota bacterium | reverse complement strand
GAGGGGGCCACGGGGGGGCCCGGGCCCCGGGGGGGGCCCAGCCAGGGGGCCAGGGCTGGGCTCCGGGCGGCCGACTCGGGGCCCGGGCCGGCGGGGCGGGCGGTGATCAACCCCCCCACCCCGCGGGCCTTGGGCGCCCTGCCGCTGGGCTTCTCCGGCGGCCGGCTGCGGCTGGCGATCGCCGACGCCGACACCCTGCCGCTGCTGGGCGACCTCGAGAGCCTGACCGGCCACCGCGTGGAGCCGGTGCTGGCCGACCCGGCGGCCCTCGAGAAGGCCGTCGACCGCGCCTACCGGCAGCACGCCGCCAGCTCCGCCCTGGCGGCCGCCGAGGCCGGGGAGTCGGCGCCGATCGTGCGCCTGCTGGAGTCGATCCTGACCCGCGCCGTCCGCGACGCCGCCGCCGACGTCCACCTCGAGCCCTACCAGGGCGAATTCCGCATCCGCATGCGGGTGGACGGCGTGCTCTACGAGATCGACCCGCCGCCGGCCCACCTGGCGCCGGCGCTCATCTCGCGGGTCAAGGTGCTCGCCAACCTCGACATCAGCGAGACCCGCATGCCCCAGGACGGGCGCATCGAGCTGCTGGTCGACGGCTTCCCGGTGGACCTGCGGGTCTCCACCGTGCCGATCCAGGGCGGCGAGAGCGTGGTGCTGCGGATCCTCGACCGGCGCTCGCTCAAGCTCGACCTCGCCGAGCTCGGCCTGGTCGAACGCGAGCGCGACCAGATGGTCGAATTCGTGCGGCGGCCGCACGGCATCGTGCTGGTGACCGGCCCGACCGGCTCTGGCAAGACCACCACGCTCTACTCGCTGCTGAGCACCGTCAACGAGCCCGAGCGCAAGATCCTGACCGTCGAGGACCCGGTCGAGTACGACCTCGAGGGCATCGTCCAGGTTCCGGTCAACGAAGCCATCGGCGTGACCTACGCCCGGGTGCTGCGGACCATGCTGCGGCAGGACCCCGACGTGATCCTGGTGGGGGAGATCCGCGATCCGGAGACGGCCCAGATCGCGGTCGAAGCGGCCCTCCCCGGCCCCCTGGTGCTGAGCCCCCTGCCCACCAACGACGCCCCCTCGACCACCCCCCGGAGGGGCGCCCTCGGGGTCGAGCCCTTCCTGCTGGCCGCCCCCGGGCGGCCCGTGATGGCGCAGCGGCTGGTACGCTGCGTGTGCGCCGACTGCGCCGCCCCCGCGGAGCCGGACTTGGAGCTGTGCCGGAAGGCCGGCGTCGCTCCGGCGCCGCAGATCCGCGGCAAAGGCTGCGACAAGTGCCACTACACCGGTTACAGGGGGCGGACCGCCATCTACGAGGTCCTTCCCATGGACGACGCCATCCGCGACCAGTTCCTCCAAGACCCCAGCACCGTCGCCCTGCGGCGCCTGGCGCGGCAGCGCAAGATGCGCTCGCTGCGCGACCGCGGCCTCGAGCTGGCCGCGCGCGGCCGCACCACCCTCGACGAGGTGCTTCGCGAGACCCTGGGAGAGGACGCCTAGGTGGCCCGGATCCAACGCCGGGTGCCCGCCGCCGGCCGGCCGGTCGCCGCCAAGCGCGCTGCCGCCGCCGGCCCCGGCACCTCCGACGGCCGCCGGGTCAAGCGCAAGGTGCCGCTGAAGCACCTGGTGCGCTTCACCCGCCTGCTGGCGACGCTGTCCGAGGCCGGCCTGCCGGTGCTCCGCAACCTCAACATCCTGTCGGACCAGTGGCCGCCCGGCCGCTTTCGCGACACCGTGCTCGACGCCGCCGACATGGTCGAGGAGGGCCAGCCGCTGTCCGACGCCTTGGGCCAGCACCCCGAGGTCTTCGACGAGCTGTTCGTCAACATGGCGCGCGCTGGCGAGGCCGGCGGCGTGCTCGACCAGGTGCTCAACCGGCTGGCCGACTTCATGGAGAGCAGCCAGGCGCTGCGCGACCGCACCCGCAGCGCCATGGTCTACCCGGTGGTGATCCTGATCGTCGCCCTGGGCGTGATCACCGGCCTGCTGGTCGGCGTCATCCCGAAGTTCGCCGAGCTGTTCCAGGACATGGACATCGAGCTGCCGACGCCGACGGTGGTCCTGATCAAGATCAGCGAATTCCTCCAGGCGCACTGGTACCTGCTGCTGCTGCCGGTGGTGTTCTACCTGGTCTACCAGCTGGCCTACTTCCGCTCCTACGGCTTCCGCCGCTGGAACCACTCCTGGTGGCTCAAGCTGCCCGGCCTCGGCCGCCTGATGAAGACCGGCCAGATCAGCCGCTTCGCCTCGACCTTCGGCACCCTGGTGGCCAGCGGCGTGCCGCACCTCCGGGCCTTCGACATCGTCCGCGGCGCCCTCACCAACGAGGTCTATCGCGAGACCATCGACAGCGTCCAGGAGGAGGTGCGCGAGGGGGAGTCGATCTCCGCCGCCCTCGAGACCACCGGCCGCTTCGACGACGTCGTGGTGTCGATGGTCGAGGTCGGCGAGGAGACCGGCGAGCTGGACCGGATGTGCCTGCGGGTCGGCAACAACTACGAGACCAATTACGCCCGCGCGCTTGACGTCATGGTGAAGCTGCTCGAGCCCATCATGCTGCTGATCATGGCGGCCCTGGTCGGCCTGATCGCCTTCGCCATGTTCCTGCCGCTGTTCAAGCTGCTCGAGCAATTCGGCCAGCAGGCCGGCTGAGCCGGCGGTCATGGGCTTCGCCGCCTCGCTGCGCGCCCGCCTGACCCTGGTGCTGGTCCTGGTGAACCTGGTGGTGCTGGGCGCCCTGGCGCTGTGGTCGGCCCAGGACGACGACCAGCAGTCCCTGCAGCGGCTGCGCCAGCAGTCGCTGCTGGAGCGCAGCCTCAGCGAGAGCCTGCGGGGCATCGAGACCGACGACGCCCGCGACCTGGCCGGCGTGCTGCAGTCCCCGCTGTGGCAGGAGTTCGAGGACGCGGTCGTGATCGACCAGCGGCTGGTCGAGGTCGACGGCGCCTGGCTGCCGGGCGGCGCCTTCCTCAACCCGCTGGGGAGCCGGGACCGGCCGGCCGGCTTCCCGCTGGAGCAGATCGTCGAGGCGGCCGCCCTGGCGGTGACCACCGGCGAGGTCCAGTACGTCGCCGGCGGCCTGACCATGCCGCTGGTGACCAGCCGTGCCGGCAGCCGCGAGAAGGACCTTTGGGGCGGCGTCTACGTCAAGCCGAAGGCGGCGCCGTCGGTGACCCCGCTGGCGCTGCGGGTGATGCTGTTCGCCTTCGCCGCCACCTTCCTCGGCGCCGCCCTGATCTACCTGCTGGTCGGGCGGACCGTGCTGCGACCGGTCGAGCGGCTGGCGGTCTCCGCCCACGAGTTCGGCGCCGGCGGCCGGCCGGCGCTGCCCGCCGCCGGCGGCGCCCGCGAGGTCGACGAGCTGGTCCAGTCCTTCGGCGGCATGATGGAGCGCATCCGCGGCTTCCAGCTCGAGCTCGAGCGCGAGGGCGAGGCCGCGACCTCGCCCGCCTCCCTCCCGGCGCCGCTGTCCGGCCCCCATCGTCCGCCGCGAACCATGGCCC
>JACNJP010000102.1 GCA_014382465.1 Planctomycetota bacterium | reverse complement strand
ATCCGGTAAAGTAATATTGGCCAATGATCCACACATAGGTTATGCAGCACCGGCTCCACCAGGGTGGGCGGGTCCTCCGGATAGCCGTGCTCGTGGAGGTCGAGCGGGGTGAGCCCGCCGTCCGCGCCCACGAGGCCCAGCATTTGCCCGGTCTGGCGGGGGGCGTGGATCTGGTAGCGGGCGCGCTCCACCCGGAGTCCGGCCTCGGCGAAGACCCTGGCGGCGTAGTCGGCGCCGGCCTGGCCGCCCGGGCTGCCGGCCAGCCGCGGCTGCCGGCAGAGATCGCGGAGAGTGTCCCGGAGGCGATCCGGCGAGACCTCGCCAGGGTCAGGGCCCTGGAGCAGGAAGAGCGTGGCGGCGGCGATGCAGAGCATGACGGGCGGCCAGGATACCGGGACCTCCGCGGCCGGGAGGGTGGCCGCGGGGGGCGCGTCTTCGGCCCCCGCGCGGCTAACCTGGGACCATGGCTGATCTGCCGAACTTCGTCGCCGTGGACTGGAACGGCACCGTGGTGCCCTTCTTCCACGAGCCGCCCTATCCGGGCGCGATCGAGGTCCTCCACCGCTGGCGCGAGGCCGGCGTCCTGGTCGTCGTCGTGAGCCACGCCAGCCAGTTCACGATCGAGGCCGACGTCGAGCGCACCGGCCTCCAGGCCGACACCGTGCTCGGCGTCCACGACAAGGCTCCCGCCTTCCTCGAGCTCCGGCTGCGGCTCGGCGCCGGGGTGGCGCTCGGCGACCACCCCGCCGACCTGCGCGCGGCGCTGGAGGCCGAGCTGCCCTTCTTCCAGGCCCGGCTGGATGGCCAGCCGGCCTTCGCCGGCACCACCAGCTCGTTCAGCGACTGGCGGGAGATGGACCACCTGCTGCGGAAAGTCGGCGCCTAGACCGCTCCTCCAGCTCCGGCTCCACCACCGCTCGTCCCGGGGCGCTCTGGAGCAGCGGGCTGGCGGCCGCCCGCGCCTTCAGCTTTGGCTGGTCGAAGCGCTCGAACATCCCGGTGAGGGCCTTGATGTCGACGCAGGTCTTGGCCCCGACGCCGCAGTCCCCGCAGCTCTCGGTCTGGCAGTGGTCGGTGAACTGGTCGCCTTGGGACTTCTCGTAGTCGGCGCGCAGGTACTCGCGGGTCACGCCGAGGTCGAGGTGGTCCCAGGGCAGCGGCTCGTCGAGCGGGCGCTGGCGGAAGGCGCTCTGCTCCGGCCCGTAGCCGTGGTCCTCCCAGGCGCGCTCCCAGTGCTCGAGCGTCTCCTGCTCGGTCCAGGCGTCGAAGCGCGCGCCCAGCCGCCAGGCGGTCTCGATGACGGCGCCGGCGCGGCGGTCGGCGCGGCTCAGGAAGCCCTCGATCAGGCTGCCGGGCTGCGGGTGGCACTTGACCGCCACGCTGCGCAGCTTCACCAGCCGCCGCAGCCGGGCTTGCTTGGCGGCGATCTCCTGGGGCCGGGCCTGCGCCGCCCACTGGAAGGGCGTCAGCGGCTTCGGCACGAAGGTGGACGCCGAGGCCGTGACCTTGCCCGGGCCGCCGCGCAGCACCTCCTGGCGGATCTGCGAGCAGCGCTCGGACATGCGGACGATGCCGTCGACGTCGGCCTCCTCCTCGCCGGGGATGCCGATCATGAAGTAGAGCTTGATGCCGGTGAAGCCGCTGCGCCAGGCGCGCTCGGCGCCGCGGTAGAGGTCCTGGTCGGCGATGCCCTTGTTGACGATGCGCCGCAGGCGGTCGGTGGCCACCTCGGGGGCCAGCGTCAGCCCCTGGCCGCGGACCTCGGCCAGGCGCTCCGCCAGCTCGCCGACCTGCTGGTCGACCCGCAGCGAGGGCATCGAGATCCGGACCTGCTCCGGCCGCAGCACCGGGATCAGGGCGTCGAGGATGCCGATGAGGTCGGGGTGGTCGCTCGACGACAGGGAGGTGAGCCCGACCTCGTTGAGGCCGGTGTTGCGGTAGCTCTCTCGCGCGAGCTCGAGCACCTTGGCGGCGCTCCGGAAGCGCTGCGGCCGCTTCTCCATCCCGGCCTGGCAGAAGCGGCAGCCTTGGACGCAGCCGCGCATGATCTCGATCGTGATGCGGTCGTGGATGGTGCGCAGGAAGGGCACCACCGGGGCGGTCGGGAACGGCGCGTTCTCGAGGTCGTAGACCACCGCCCGCCGCGGCGTGCGGGCGCCGTCGAGGGGCACCGTGGCGGCCAGCGCCGGGCCGTCGTACTCGGGCTGCCACTGGGCCGGCCAGTAGAGCCACGGGCAGCGCTCGACCAGCGCCCGGATCAGGGACGGGCGGTCCGGGTGGCGGCCGCGCTCCTCGATCAGGACGCGGCTGAATTCGACCACCGCCTCCTCGCCGTCGCCGAGCAGGAACAGGTCGACGAAGTCTGCCAGCGGTTCGGGGTTGAGCGTGCCGGCGCCGCCGGCGACCACCAGCGGATCGCCGAGCCCCCGGTCGGCCGCCCGCAGCGGCACCCCGCCCAGGTCGAGGCAGGTGAGCAGGTTGGTGTAGGTCAGCTCGCTTTGCAGGGTGAAACCGAGCACGTCCAGCTCGCGCAGCGGCGCGCGCGACTCCAGGGTGGTCAGCGGCCAGCCGCGGCGGCGCAGGGCGGCCTCGAAGTCGGGCCAGGGCGCGAAGCAGCGCTCGGCCCACAGCCCTGGGACCTGGTTGAGGGTGTGGTAGAGGATCTTCAGCCCGAGGTGGGCCATGCCGACCTCGTAGGCGTCCGGGTAGAGCAGCGCCCAGCGCAGCGCCACCTGGTCCGGGTCCTTCCGGACCTGGTTGACCTCGCCGCCGATGTAGCGGCCGGGCATCCGGACCTGCGGTAGCAGGGCCTGATACTCCTCCTCGGAGAACGGGGCGGGCTTGGCCATGACCCCTCAGGATAGGGCATGGAGGGCCCGGTTCCCTCCCCGGGGCGCGCGGGGCCGGCTTGACCCGGTCCGGCCCGGCCTTAGAATGCGGGGCCGCAGTTGGCCAGCCAACCGCCCATGAGCCTCACCTTGCCCCAGCGTCTGCAGCGCGCCATCGAAGGATCCTTCGAGCGCACCGTCCTCCTCCAGAAGCGCGTCCGGCAGATCGTCCGCGGGGACGCCCCGCTGTTCGACGCCGAGCTCGAGAAGGTCGACAACCCGATCGAGATCGCCCTCACCGAGATGGAGCGCGGCCTGATCGACCTGGTGCCGGACGAGGACGACGAGGTCCGCCCGACGCTCGCCTGACCGGCGGGCTCCACGAGAGCCGCCGCCGCGGGCCGCACTGCGGTCAGGAAGGCCGGGAATCGCGGGCCAGGAGCTGGCGCAGGCACTCCTGAAGGGTCTGGCGCAGCGACACGAAGCCCTCGTAGTGGCAGGTCAGGCACGGCTTCTGCCCCTGCTGGTTGCAGATGTCGCGGGCGCGCCGGGGGGAGGTGGTGCGGGTCCAGTGGAGCACGATCAGGGCGGCGAAGTTGCGCTCCATGTCCCGCGACAGCAGGGTGATCTCCTTGTGCCAGGGGGTGTACTCCGCCCTCCGCCAGCGCCCGTG
>JACNJP010000103.1 GCA_014382465.1 Planctomycetota bacterium | reverse complement strand
CTCCCAGATCTCCTTGACGCCGACGCCCCAGAGCTGCGGATTGCGGCCGGCGTCGAGGCTCTTGGCGGCGATCAGCTGCTTGGCGAGCGAACCCCGGGTGCCCTCGGCGAACACCGTCAGCGCCGCCTTGACGTCCATGCCGGGCTGGAAGTTGGCCTTCTCCTCGCCCGACTTCGAGCGGCCCTGGTCGACGGTCCGGACGCCGGCCACGGCGCCGTCCTCGCGGTAGAGGACCTCGGCGCCGGCGAAGCCCGGGTAGACCTCCACGCCGGCCTCCTCGGCCTGCGCCGCGAGCCACTTCACGGCCTCGTTCAGCGACACGATCCACTTGCCGCGGTTGCGGAACGGCGGCGGACAGAGGGCGCCGCGGAGCTCGGTCCGGCCCTTCTCCCGCAGCAGGTAGAGGGCGTCGCTGGAGACCACGGCCTGGCGCGGGAAGCCCTTCTCGAGGGCGTCCGGGAACAGCTCGAGCAGGGCGCGCGGGTCGAGGACCGCGCCGCTGAGCTGGTGGTGGCCGATCTCCTCGGCCTTGTCGAGCACCAGGATGGCCTTCTCCAGGCCCCGCTCCTGGCAGGTCCGCGCCAGCTGGATCGCGAAGGCCAATCCGGCCGGGCCGGCGCCCACGACCAGGACGTCGACTTCGAGGGTCTCCCGTTCCATGGCGGCTCAGGATAGCGGTGCGCCGGCCGCGGCGGGGCTCAACGCCGCACGAAGGGGTTGGTCATCGCTTCGCGGCCGACGGTGGTCGTGGGCCCGTGGCCGCAGTGGATCAGGGTGTCGTCCGGCAGGCTGTAGACCTGCTCGCGGATCGACCGCTCGAGCTGCTCCCAGGAGCCGCCGGGGAAGTCGGTGCGACCGACCGAGCCGGAGAAGATCACGTCGCCGGCGACCATCTGGGCGCCGGCGGCGTCGACGAAGATCACGTGCCCCGGGGTGTGGCCGGGGCAGTGCCGCACCTCGAGCTCGGCGTGGCCGAGCTGGAGCCGGTCGCCGCCGTGCAGCTCGTGTTCGTAGCGCGGCGTCTCCACCGGTCCCCAGCCGTAGAGCTGGACCTGGTGCTGCAGGCGCTCCAGCCACATGTCGTCGGCCGGCGGGTACCAGAAGTCGAGCCCGGTGGCCCGCTTCAGCTCGGCGGTGCCGCCGACGTGGTCGAGGTGGCCGTGGGTGGCGAGGATCATCGACGCCTCCACTCCGAGCTTCCCCAGCAGCGCCAGCACCGGCCCGGCGTCGCCGCAGTCGCAGACGGCGGCGGCGCCGGTGTCGGCGCACACCAGCACGGTGCAGTTCTGCTGGAAGGGGGTGACGGGGACTTCGTGGATCTCGAGTTTGCTCATGGTGGGTTCAGGATCCGCGTCCGATCCAGCTGCTGCCGTCCTGGTAGAGCTCCTTCTTCCAGATCGGCGCGCGCTCCTTCAAGGCGTCCATGAAGGCGGCGGCGGCCGCGAAGGCGGCGGCGCGGTGGGCCGAGGCCACCGCCAGGACCACCGAGCACTGGCCGACCCCGACCGCGCCCAGGGAGTGTTCGACGGCCATCCGCAGCACCTCGTGGGCGGCGCCGACCTCGGCGGCGATCCGCTCCAGCTCGGCCTCGACCATGCGCGGATAGGCCTGGTACTCGAGGCCGCCGACCGCCCGGCCGCGGCTCTGCGCGCGCACCGTGCCGAGGAACACCACGGTGCAGCCGGCGTCGGGTCCGTCGACCGCCCGCCGCGCCCAGTCGCCGGCCACCGGGGCCTGCGTCAGTCGCGAATGGAAGGCCGCCACGGGCCTCAACCTCCGGAGACCGGCGGGATCAGGGCGAGCTCGGCGCCGGGCGGCAAGCGGTCGCCGTCGACGGCGTAAGCGGCGTCCACCGCCACGCGGTAGACCTGGCCGGCGAGCTCCGGCCGCTGGCGCTCCAGGGCGAGCCGCAGCCCGGCGACGCTGGCCTCGGCCTCGGAGAGCTCGCACTCGAGCACCTCGGCGCCGACCCGGTCGCGGAGGCCGGCGAAGAGGAGCACGCGGAAGCGCAAGGCGCCGGCCTAGAACGGGACGTCGTCCGGGACGAAGTCGTCGCGGGCGGGGAAGCCGGGATCGGCCTGCGCCGAGGGCGCCGCCGAGCGGACCGCGGGGCTGCTGCCGTCGCCGCGAGCGTCTTCCTTGCCGCCGACGAAGTGCCAGCGGTCGCAGACTACCTCGACCTTGGAGCGCTTCTTCCCGGTCTCGCGGTCCTCCCAGCGGTCCTGACGGAGCTTGCCCTCGATGAGGACCGGACGGCCCTTGGTGAACCACTTGGAGAAGCTCTCCGCCTGCTTGCCAAAGACCACGAAATCGAAGAAGTGGGTCTCGTCCCGGTAGCCGCCCTCGCCGTCGGGAATCCGTTCGTTCACGGCCAGAGCGCAACGCACGACATAGGTGCCGGACTGGGCCTGGCGGACCTCGGGGTCCCGGGTCAGGTTGCCCATCAGGATGACTTTGTTGAAGGATGCCATGGAGGTTCTCTCTGCGCTCAGCGGCCAAAAGGCCGAAATCGGTGCCCAAATGCTTGGATGGGTCCGCGATCCGTGCCATTCTAGTCCCGAGGCCCGTCGGCCCGAATCCTTCTTCCCGCTCACCGTCATCCGAACGCCGTGACCCGGTTCGCCAAAGAACGCCGCCAACACCCCCGCGTCCTGGCCAGCGAACTGCCCATCCTGCTCCAGGAAGGCAGCGAGGCCCCCCTGCGGATCCGCGACCTCTCCCGCTCCGGGGTCGCCTTCTACACCGAGACCCCGGTCGCCGTCATGACCCAGGTGCGCTTCGCCATCGAATTCCCCAAGCGCGGAGCCGACTCGGCCTTCGCCGAGGGCGAGGGCGTGGTGGTCCGCTGCGAACGCCTGGCGGGCGCCCTCGGCCACTACGAGGTGGCGGTCTTCTTCGGCGAGATGCCGCGCGACTGCGCCGCATTGATCCAGGCCTACGTCGACCTCCACCTGGCCAGCCGAGGGCTGGGCTGAGACCGGGCGGCCGGCCGCCCCTCAGGCCGGTCGCAGCAGCAGGGCGCGTTCGACCCCGCCCAGGTCGCGTCGCAGCTCGTCCAGCGCGAAGCCGGCGGCCGACGCCGCCTGCGCCACCTCGGCCGCTCGCCCGGCGCCGACTTCGAACAATAGCCGTCCGGAGTTCCGCAGCACGCCGCGGGCGCGGGCCAGGATCTCCCGGTAGGCGAACAGCGGGTCGCCGGGCGGCGTGAACAGGGCGGCGCCCGGCTCGAACTCGGCTACGCCGAAGCCGGTGGGCTCGGACGGCTCGACGTAGGGCGGGTTGGCGACGATCCAGTCCGCCGACCGCGCCGCGACGCCGCCCAGCCAGTCGGCCCGCAGCAGCCGGCAGCGGCCCTGCAGACCGAGCCGGTCGCGGCTGCCGCGGGCGCGCCCCACCGGCCCCCCCGCGCCGGCCGCGGGCGCGCCCCCCGCGCCCCCGCCGCGCGCGCGGGCGGGCACCGAGCAGAGGGCGCCCGCCGAGCCCGCGCGCCCCCACCCCCCC
>JACNJP010000104.1 GCA_014382465.1 Planctomycetota bacterium | reverse complement strand
GCGGCGGGGGCGCCGGAGGCCGCGGGCCCCGAGGCCCGCGGCCCGCGGCGCGGGGCCGGCGACGGGCCGGCCTTTGCCGTTGGCGTGGGTGCCCGTGCCCTCGCCGGTCGCGAGGTCGCCGGCGACGAACACCGGCAGCGCCTGGTCGCCGCGGAACACCTGCTCGCCGCGCTGCTCCCAGCCCGCCGGCAGCAGCGACCAGTCCTCGGACTGGCCCAGCGCCAGCAGCACGTGGTCGCAGGCGACCCGGAAGGTCCGCTCCGAGACGATCGGCCGCCGCCGGCCGCTGTCGTCCGGCTCGCCGAGGTCGACCTCGGCGAGCTCCAGCTCGGCGACCCGGCCGTCGCCGAAGAAGGCCATCGGCGCCACCAGCTCCTCGATCTCGACGCCTTCGAGCGCCGCCTCCTCGATCTCCTCGTGGATCGCCGGCATCTCCCGGCGCGTGCGGCGGTAGGCAACCACCACGCGGTCAGCGCCGCTGCGCAGCGCGGAGCGGGCGCAGTCCATCGCGGTGTTGCCGCCGCCGAGCACGAAAACTTCGCCGGAGAGCGGGGCGCCGCCGCCGAGGTTGACCCGGTGCAGGTAGCGGATGCCCTGCTCGATGCCCTCGAGGCCGGCCCCCTCGACGCCCAAGGCGCGCAGCTTCTGCAGCCCGGTCGCCACGATCAGCGCGTCGAATTCCTCGGCCAGCTCCGAGATCCTGGCTTGGTCGAGGAACTCGCCGCACTTGGCGACCACCCCGAGCGCCAGGATGTCGTCGACCTCGCGGTCGAGCACCTCGCGCGGCAGCCGGTAGGTCGGGATGCCGGTGCGCAGCACGCCGCCGAGCTGCGGCTCGCCCTCGAAGAGGGTCACGGCGTGCCCGAGCAGCGCGAGCTGGTAGGCCGCGCTGAGCCCCGCCGGCCCGCTGCCGACGATGGCGAAGGACTTCGGGTTCGGGCACTCGGCCTTGACCTTGCGCGCCACCGGCACGCGGTCGGCGATCCAGCGCTCGAGACCGCGGATGTTCACCGAGCCGTCCAGCTCGACCCGGTTGCAGCCCTCCATGCAGGGCGCCGGGCACACCCGCCCGCACACCGCCGCCAGCGGCGTGCTGCGGCCGAGGATCTCGGCGGCGCCCGCCTCCCCGCTCTTGGCCACCTCCTGCACGAAGCCGATGGCGTCGTTGCCGGCCGGGCACCAGGCGCTGCACGGCGCCAGGTTCTGGACGTAGGCCGGCGCCTGGGTGCGCCAGCTGCCGGTCTGGAGCCCGGTCGGGCCGCTCGCGGTGTGGTCGGTGAGCGGCACCACCGCGGCGCGTTCCGGCGCCGCAGCGGTCGGCGGCGCCGCGCCGCCGGCCTGGAACTCGGCGTCGAACACCACCGATCCGTAGGCGTCCTTGGCGGCCGGAAAGTTGCTCAGCAACCCGAGGTCGCGGTAGACCTCCTGCAGCTCGGGCAGCTCCACCCCCATCACCCGCGCCCAGGCGCCGGCCAGGGTCGTGTTGACGATCACCACCGACCGGGTGCCGATGCCGTGCGCCCGCGCGATCGCCGTGGCGTCGACCACCGCGATCCGGAAGGCGCCGAAGCGCGCCTTGTGGGCGCGGATCGGCTCCGGGCTGTTGAGCAGCAGGGTGCCGCCGGGGACCAGGCCGGTGACCACGTCGTCGCCGAGCAGGGTCGGGTCGAGCACCAGCAGGTGGTCCGGCTGGTAGACCTTGTTGCGGTTGGTGACCTGGCCGTCCTCGACCCGCGTGTAGGCGCGGACCGGCGCCCCGGAGCGCTCGCCGGCGTAGTCCCCGAAGGTCTGGACGCTCTTGCCCTGGCGGGCGTAGACCGCCGCCAGGATTTTGGCGCAGGTGACGCCGCCCTGCCCGCCTCGACCGTGTAGTCGGATCTCCATGAAACAACTCCGGTGGGCGCAGCTCGCCCCACCGGGGTTGGCTAAGCCCTGGTCTGCCAGGGCGCAACGCCTAGCGGGAGCCCTCGGGGGCGGCCCCCGAGAAGCCCCAGAGGACGGTCTGGACGTCCCGGAGCGCCAGCACCTCCAGGACCGGCTCGGCCTGGCCGAGGGTGGTCTCCTCGTCCAGGTAGAGCACCACGATCGAGCGCCGCGGAACCCGGCTGAGGGCGCTCCAGGCCTCCAGGGCCTCCTCGTCGCTGGCATCGGGCGCCCGGCCGAGGGACGGCGGCGGCGGCCCGCCGCCCCACTCGAGCGCGGTCAGCCGAGGCTGGCCGTCGGCGGTGATCTCGAGGTAGAAGCCGGTGGGATGAGGTTCGAGTTCGGGCGCCGCGGCGATCTCGACCAGGGTGATCAGGGCGCCGCTCCCGAGCCTGGAATCGATCCGGGGCACGCCGTCGGGGATGTCGGGCTTCCGCAGCAGGCCGTCGACCTCCGGCCGGGGCACGAGGGGCTGGCCGCCGAGTCCAGGGAGCTGGGCTTGCCCCGGAGAACGGGCCTCCTCCGGGCCGCCCCCGCATGCGGTGAGGATCAGCAGCAGGAGGCAGGTGGATCGGGATCGGAGCATCCGCATCTCTCGGACAGCGCTGGGACTTAGGTGGGGGGAGCGGGAGGGTGACCCGGCTATCATCGTCTTTCCGGTCATCATGCCGCTGCTCCTCGTCCTCCTGATCCTCCTGGGCTGCGCGGGTTCCTGCGCCGGCGACGACCCGGGGCCGAAGAGGGCCTCAGCGCCTGCGGACGAGGGTGGTCGACCCCAAGATATGGTGGGATCGCTGCCTTCTTTCCACGAACAGCCCAACATTTTGTTGTTCGTAACCGACGACCTGGGCGCGGCGGACCTCGGCTTCCGGGGCGGAGAGGCGAGGACCCCCAACCTGGACCAGATGGCGGCGGAGGGCCTGCGGCTCGACCGCTTCTATTCCCAGCCGCTGTGTTCGCCGACCCGCGCCGCCTTGCTCACGGGCCGGTCGCCGGTGCGCTATGGGCTCCAGTACCGGCCCTTGCGGCCCTGGGACCGGCGCGGGCTGCCGACCGAGGAGCAGATCCTGCCCGAGCTCCTGAAGCAGGCCGGCTACCGGACCGCCGTGATCGGCAAGTGGCACCTCGGCCACGGCCTGCCAGAGCACCACCCGAACCAGCGCGGCGTCGACCACTTCTACGGCATGCTGACGGGCGCCGCCGATTACTGGACCCACCGGCGCGGGCAGGCGCTCGATTGGCAGCGCAACGGCGCGCCGGTCGAGGAGGAGGGCTACGCCACCGCCTTGCTCGGCGCCGAGGCCGCGCGCTGGATCGGCGAGGTGGCCGCGACCCCCGAAAGCGGCGACCGCCCGCCGCCCTACTTCCTGATGCTGGCCTTCAGCGCGCCGCACACTCCGCTGCAGGCGCCGCCCGAGATCGAGCCCGACTACGCCGGCGTCGAGCCGCCGCGACGCCGCACCTACCTGGCGATGGTCGACGCCATGGACCGCGCCGTCGGCGAGGAGCTCGACGCCCTCGATCGCAGCGGCCGCCGCCAGCGCACCCGGGTCCTGTTCCTCAACGACAACGGCGGCGCCCGCCCC
>JACNJP010000426.1 GCA_014382465.1 Planctomycetota bacterium | reverse complement strand
CAGCCGCGGCCACGCCGAGGTCGAGCAGCACGGGGCGCCGACGCAGCAGCGCTTCCCCCACGACTACCTGCCCGGCGAGGACCTGGCCGAGCACTTCGGCCTCGACCAGGCGGTCGCCGGCGAGACCACCGCCGCCCATTGGCCGGACGGCAGCAGCCGCTCCCATCACCAGCAGGCGATGGACTTCGACCTCGACCCGCACTTCCGCGAGGCTGGCATGACCTGCACCAGCTGCCACGACCCGCACGACCGCCGCTACCCGCGGGAGACGCGGCTGCCGGCGCGCGACGACACCCTGTGCCTCTCCTGCCACGAGTGGGGGGCAGGGAGGATCCGGCAGCACACCCATCACGATCCGGACGAGGGCGGCAGCACCTGCATCGAGTGCCACATGCCGAAGATCGTGAACCACGCCGAGAAGCTCGAGCTCCGCAGCCACACCCGCTGGTCGCCGGACCCCGCCGAGGCCCTCCGGACCGGCATGCCCGACGCCTGCACCCGCTGCCACCAGGACCGCGACCAGGAGTGGGCGGCGACCTGGACCCGGGAGTGGTGGGGCCGGGGCGGTGGCGCCGCCGGAACCGCCTCCGGGGAATAGGAAATGGGCCCGCACCCTCGGTGCGGGCCCGTCCCTGGAGATGAAGCCGACCTAGTAGTCGGCATAGAGGACCCCGCGGGGGTCCTTGCCAGGCAGGTCCGGGAGGACCATGCCCGTGGTCGGCTGGTAGACCCAGCCAGCAGACCCCGTGAGGACCGGGGCGCCGCTTCCGGAGTCGAGTCGCAGGGTGTTGAGGTTGTTGACCGGGTTCACCGGCAGGTCCCGCAGGTAGGGCCCGTTCCAGCGGTCTTCCCGACCCGACAGGGGGTCGAAGGTGGAGCCGTTGTTGCGGGAGAGCCCAGTGAGCTGCTCCACCACGCTCTCGCCGTCCCGGCCAGGGAGGATGGCCCCCTGGTAGTCCGAGTGCTCCATGCTGAAGCGGAAGACGGAGGTCCGCATGAGGCTCAGACCATCCATCAGACGGGCGTCCCGCTCGGGATCGGCGCCCGAGGAGGGCAGCGCGGTGAGCAGGGCGACGACAGCAACCGCCAGGACCGCGGCGATGCTTTCGAACAGGGGAAGGCGGTTTTTGAACATGGCGAGGTTTCGCGTCGTCCCTCCTTCGTCCATCCCTGGAGCCGGGCTTGAGCCCCTGGAGGGCGAAAAAGCGCCGGTTTTCTGCCCCGTGCGGAAAGTTCTGCTTGAAAGGGACTTGGGTATGTGTTTCCATCACCCCGCGGCTGGCTTCGGAGCGCCGGAGAGGATCTTCCTTGCTCCTGGGAAGCCGGCCCTTTAAGTTCCGCGCCGCGGATTCCGACCATGCAGCTTGTCATCGCCGAGAAACCCAGCGTCGCCGCCGACCTGGCCCGAGTGCTCCCGGGCACCTACCGCCAGCACGAAGGGTACTGGGAGGGGCCCGATCGCCTGATCTCGTGGGCCGTCGGCCACCTGCTCGAGCTGGCCGAGCCCGAGGACTACGACCCGGAGCTCAAGACCTGGCAGCTCCGCAGCCTGCCCATCGTGCCCGCGCAGTTCCTGCGTAAAGCCCGCTCTGGTCAGAAGAAGCAGCTCAGCCTCCTGCGCCGGCTGGCGAAGATGCCGGAGGTCTCGGAGCTGGTGAACGCCTGCGACGCCGCGCGCGAGGGGGAGCTGATCTTCCGCGAGATCGAGGCCTACGCCGGCGTCGGCAAGCCGGTCCGCCGCCTGTGGCTGCAGTCGATGACCAAGCAGGCCATCCTCGACGCCTTCGAGAAGCTCGAGCCGGCCGAGCGCTTCGACGGCCTCGGCGCCGCCGCCTACTGCCGCGCCGAATCCGACTGGCTGATCGGCATGAACGCCACCCGCGGCATCACCAAGCGCCTCAAGGGGCGCCGCGAGCGCGGGGTCTGGTCCGCCGGGCGGGTCCAGACGCCCACCCTGGCCCTCCTGGTCCACCGCGAGCTCAAGGTCCTGGCCCACGACCCCCGGACCTTCTGGCGGCTGCGCGGCCGCTTCCAGGCGGCCGGCCACGACTACGAGGCCCTCTACCGGAGCAGCCGGACCGGTCGCGACGGCGAGAAGATCTGGGACCAGGCCGAGGCCAAGGCGGTCCTGGCGGCCTGCAAGGGCCAGCCGGTCTCGGCCTCTGAGGAGACCAGCGAGTCAGTCCGCCGGCCGCCCCAGCTCTACTCGCTGACGGCGCTCCAGAAGGAGGCCAACAGCCGCTACGGCTTGTCCGCACGCCGGACCCTGGGAGCCGCCCAGCGGCTCTACGAGAGTCACAAGGTCCTGACCTACCCCCGGACCGACTCGGCGGTCCTGCCGGAGGACTACCGGCCGCACGTCGCCAGCGTGATCGAGCTGCTGGCGGGCGGCGGGGCCGCCGAGGCCCTCGACGAGAAGGACCGGGCCGCCGGCATCGCCGAGGCCGCGTCCACGCTGCAGCGCCAAGGGCTGGAGAACCAGAAGCGCAATTTCGACAACTCCAAGGTCGGCGACCACTTCGCGGTCATCCCGACCGGATCGCTGCCCGACACGCCGCTGGGCGGCGACGACGCCAAGGTCTTCGAGCTGGTGGCGCGGCGCTTCCTGGCCGCCTTCCTCGGCCCCAGCACCTGGCAGAAGGTGGTGCGGGAGACCCGCGTGGAGACCGCCGCGGGCCCGCGCAACTTCTACACCGAGCCCAAGCGCCTGGTGGTGCCGGGCTGGCAGGCGGTCGACCGCCGGCCGCCCGACTCCGAGGTGCTGCCGGACCTCGGCGTGCCCGCCGGCGCCAGCACCTCCGCCACGCCGCGGGAATACGAGCTGCAGGAGGACTCCACCCGCCCGCCGGCCCGCCTGACCGAAGGCGGCCTGCTCAAGGCGATGGAGCAGGCCAGCGACCTCGACCTCGACCTGCACGAGGAGATCGACGACGAGGTGGCGGTCGAGGCCCTGCGGCAGAAGGGGCTGGGAACGCCGGCCACCCGCGCCGACATCATCGAGGCGCTGATCGCCAAGGGATACGCCAGCCGCAGCGGCAAGTCGCTGCGGGCCTCCGCCAAGGGCATCACCCTGATCGATTTCCTGGAGCGGATCCACGCCGACCATCTCGCCAGCGCCGAGCAGACCGCCGAGATGGAATTCCACCTGTTCCAGGTCGAGGCCGGCCAGCGCTCGCGCGAGTCGTACATGGAGGAGGTCACTGGACGCGTCCGCGACCTGATCGAGCGCCTGCGCAGCTTCGATTACGACGACCTCTACCGCGGTGAGGCGCCGCTCGGGAAGTGCCCCCGCGACGGCCAGGAGGTGGTCGAGGGCCTCAAGGGCTACCGCTGCCAGAAGGTGCCGCGCTCGATCCACTTCCAGCTCAGCCTCAAGTCGGTCACCGGCAAGGGCGCCGCCGCCGGGCTGGCCGACCGCCTGGCAGCGGTGACCGAGGCCCTGCTGGCCCTGCCCGAGGGCGAGTCCGCCGCGGCCCCGCCGCAGCGCCCCCCGGCGCCCATCTCCGCCCCC
>JACNJP010000106.1 GCA_014382465.1 Planctomycetota bacterium | reverse complement strand
GCGCCGGCCCCCCGCCGCCCCCCACGGCGGGCCCGCCCAGCAGGACCACGGCCGGGAGGCGCACCGGGTTGCCCCGCAGCCGGCCGAGCAGCTCGGCCCGCGGCTCGCCCGCCCGGGCCACGCTCAGCCCGGGCCGGTCCTCCTCGAGCGCCAGCCGCTCCTCGGCCTGGCCGGCCAGCACCTCGACGTTGGGCAGCTCCAGCCGCAGCGCCGCCTCGGTGAGGAATTCGGCCTTCTTGCCGTTGCGCTCGCACAGCAGCAGCTCCTTCTCCGGGAACAGCGCCGCCCACACCAGCCCCGGCAGGCCGGCGCCGCTGCCCCAGTCGACCACCGTGCGGACGTCGTCCGGGACGAAGGCCGCCGCCAGGGCGCAGTCCAGCAGGTGGCACTCGATCAGGGTCCGCCAGTCGCGGGCGCCGGTCAGGTTGGTGACCCGGTTGGCCGCCAGCAGCAGCTTGCCGTAGTCCACCAGCGCCGCCAGCGGCGCGTCGGGCGGATCGGCGCAGGCCTCGACGGCCGGGCGCAGAGGGCCGAGATCGAGGGGGTTGGGCTCCTGGGGGGAGGCCAGGACGTCTTCCGGAATGCGGGGGAGGGGCAAGGGTCTCGACCGGGAGGGGAGTGGCAGGGCAGGTAGGACTCGACCCCACAACTTGCGGTTTTGGAAACCGCCGCTCTAACCGATTGGAGCTACTGCCCTGCGCGGAGTCCGCGCGGCCCGGACGGGCCGAGGAAAGGACTGGTGCCGAAGGGGGGACTCGAACCCCCACGACCGTAATAGGCCACTGGCACCTGAAGCCAGCGCGTCTGCCAATTCCGCCACTTCGGCGACCGTGTCCCTCGCGGGCCGGATAAGATACGGGCTCCCCTCGAAAGGGCGCAAGAGCAGAATGACCGAAACCGAGCGGGTCGTGAAGGAGATCGCGGTCAACCGCCGCGCCCGCCGGAACTACGAGATCCTCGAGACCCTCGAGGCCGGTCTGGCCCTCTCCGGGACCGAGGTCAAGACCCTGCGGGCCGGGCGGATCAGCCTCGAGGAGGCCTACGTCAAGCAGATCGAGGGCGAGCTGTGGCTGGTCGGCGCGCACATCGCCGAGTACCTCGAGGGCAACATCTTCAACCACGAGCCGACCCGTGCGCGGCGCCTCCTGGTCCACCGCAAGGAGCTGCGCAAGTGGAGCCAGAAGACCAAGGAGAAGGGCCTGACCATGATCCCGCTCAAGCTCTACTTCCACGGCAAGTGGGCCAAGCTCCTGATCGCCCTGGCCCGCGGCCGCCGCACCCACGACAAGCGCCAGGAGCTCCGCAAGAAGGAGTCCCAGAAGGTCCTGCGCGGCCTGCGCCGGCGCTGAGCCGCGACCCGGACCCGGCGGCGTGGTAGAATCGGAGCCACCACGAGTGGGGGCGATCGGTTTCGACTGGGAGATCACCGTCCCGAGGTGGCGTGCCGAGGTTGCTGGGATGGCCTCGTTAATCCCCCAGCAAGGCAACAACTGCCGACAACAACTACGCTCTCGCTGCCTAATTAAAGGCGGCTCGTCTCTCGGCCTTCGCCCGCTGGGCTGAGCAGACGCACGATCGCGGGCTGGCGTGAGGCCGTGCCTGGAGGCCGATCGCGAGAACAATTCAGGCTGGTGCTCCCTTCAGCGTGTTCGACGGCGGGGGGGAGGACGAGAACAAAGGTCGGACTACGCACGTAGATGCCCGGGTTGGGACTCGTCAGGACGCGGGTTCGATTCCCGCCGCCTCCACCATCCCCCCGCTCCGCCGGTGGAAGCCCCGAGGGGCTCGCCGCTAGACTTGCCCGTCGTGCGTTTCCCCCCGCGCCGCCGGCACTTGCTGCTGTTCCCCGCGCTCCTCCTGGGAGCCTGCGCGAGCCTCGCGCCCGGGGACGCGATCCACGACCTGGCGGCGATCCACGACCCGGCCGACTGGTCGCCGCGGTCGCCGGCGGCCATGCGCCTGACGCCGGAGTCCTATCTCGGCGGCGGGCGCGTCGACAGCCCGTTCCGGATCGGCGAGCCGCAGCGCTACCCGGTCGCCGACCACCGCCGGCTCGAGCTGGCGATCCTGGAGGCCGTCTGGACCACCCCGGCCCTCGACTACGGCCTGTCCCTCGAGGCCACCGGCTGGCTGGTGATCCAGCTGCTCCAGGACGACCACGACCTGGCGCGCAAGCGGGCCGCCGCGATCCTCGGCTCCTTCGCCGCCGGCTGGATCCACGGCGCCGGCGCCCGCCTGCCCGCCGCGGAGCCCGACGGCGACCTGGCGGCGGCGGTCCAGGCCTACCTGGCCGCCGCCCTGGCCCCCGAGGTCCCGGAGTCCGCCGCCCGGGCCTCCGCGGCCCTGGCCCGGCTCGACCAGGCGCGCATCGACGACCCCTTCCAGGCCGCCCGGCTGGTCGCCGGCCTAGGCCGCCACTTCCGGGCCTCGGCCGCCCCGGTCACCGGCCGCGGCGCCCTCGCGCGCACCGGGCTGCGCACCGTGCTGCTGGCTTTGGAGCGGGGCGAGGCCGACCCCTCGGCGGAGGTCGCCCAGACCTGCCGGGTGCTGCGCCAGGAGCTGGTCACGGCGGCGCGGGCGGAGTGAGCCCGGCGTGAAGTCCCTCGCCTTCAACCTGCTCAAGCTGCTGGTGGCGGGGCTGTTGGTGTGGTACGTGCTGACCCACATCGAGTGGCGCGACACCCTCGAGGAGCCGGGGGAGGGTCAGGCCGCGGCGTCGGTGCTGCACGCCGGCAGCCTCGAGGGTGACTGGCGCGGGGATGCCTGGAGCTTCACCGCCGAGGACGGCGACGGCCGCTGGACCGCTGCCTCCCTGCCCGCCGGCTGGAAGCTGCGGCCGGGCTTCCTGACCCTGGTCCGCGGCATGGACCTCGGCCTCTTCGCCCTGTCCGTGGGCCTGTGGGCGCTGCTGCTGGTGGTGGTCGGCTACCGCTGGAAGCTGCTGCTGGCGGCCGCCGGGGTGCCCACCGGATACGGCCGGGCGATGCGGCTGTGCTTCATCGGCTACTTCTTCAACAACGTCATGCCTGGGCTGACCGGCGGCGACCTGGTGCGCGCCGTGATGGTGACCCGCGGCCTCGAGGAGCACCGCGCCCGCGCCGCCATGTCGGTGCTGGTCGACCGCCTGATCGGCCTGTTCGGCCTGCTGGCGCTGGGGGCGGCGGTGCTGGTGTTCGTCGACTTCAGCCAGCGCGTGGCGCCGGGCCGCCTGGCGCAGGTGCGGTGGGCGGTGATGCTGGTGCTCCTCGGCGGCCTCGTCGGGGTGCGCGCCTACCTGTCGCCGACGCTGCGGCGGGTCTTCCGCCTCGACGCCCTGCTGCAGCGCCTGCCGATGGCCGACAAGTTCCAGCGCCTCGACGACGCGCTGCTGGGCTACCGCCGCCACCGCGGCGCGGGGGCGGCCAGCCTCCTGCTGTCGGGGGGGCTGCAGGGGGGCGGCGGGGTGGCCCTCTGGGACCTGGGGCAGGCGCTCGGGGCCGGCCTCGGCCTGGCCCACAAATTCGCCGTCTACCC
>JACNJP010000107.1:625-3515 GCA_014382465.1 Planctomycetota bacterium | reverse complement strand
GCACCCGCCCGGGACGGGTATGTCGGTGATTTTCCATACATTTTCCTCTCCGGCCCGGCCGGAGAACACCGAGATGACGCCTTCGCCGGTGTAGAAACCGATTGCTCCGGCCGCCACGTCGTCGTAGCCGTCGCCGTCGAGGTCTCCGACGCCGTCCACCGCGAAGCCGAGCTGATGGTTCAAGTCACCGGCGAGCTCGAAGTGGGTCTCCCAGCTCCCGCCGACCTGCTGCGGGACCAGCGAGGTGGTGAGGAGGGCGGAGAGCAGCAAGGGTGAAGAGAGGTGCATCGCGATGGAGCGGGAGGGAACCAAGGAGAAGAATGGGGGCCCAGGCGGACGATCTGGAGACCGCCCAGACTAGGTGACCCCGGCGCAACCAGGTTGACGGGTTTTCTTCGTGGAGAGGGGAGGGGGACGCGTCAGGAGCCAGCCGCATCGCGACGGTCGTGCCTGGTCGGGATGGTCCGGCGGAATCCCGTGGCCTGGGCCTTCCGCTATCCTCGCCGAGCCATGGTCCTCGCCTTCCCTCCGGTGCGTTGGCTCTCCTGCCTCATCTCCTCCATCAGCCTGCTCCATGCCCTTCCGGCCCAAACGCAGGCTTCCGGACCGGAGGACCTGCTGACCGTTGCCGAGGCCAGCGACTGGCAGCGGACCTCCACCTTGGCCGACGTGCAGGCCTTCCTCGCCGGGCTCCAGGCCCTGCCGCGCGCCGACCGGATCGCCGTCTCCAGCTTCGGCCGCAGCGAGGAGGGGCGGGAGATGCTGCTGGTGACGGCCGCCGACCCGATGCCGGCCGACGACGCCGCGCTGCTGGCCTCCGGCAAGCTGCGCATCCTGGTCAACGCCAACATCCACGGCGGCGAGGTCGAGGGCAAGGAGGCGGTGCAGATCCTGCTGCGCGAGATCGCGATGGGCGAGCACGGGGAGCTGCTCCGCGGCGCCGTGCTGCTGTTCGTGCCGATCTACAACGTCGACGGCAACGAGCGCATCGACGCCGGCAACCGCCGCAGCCAGAACGGTCCGGACGGCGGCGTCGGGCAGCGGCCGAACGCCCATGGCCTCGACCTGAACCGCGACTTCGTCAAGGCCGATTCGGCCGAGTGCCGGGCCCTGCTCGGGCTGTTCCGGCGCTTCGACCCGCAGCTCTTCCTCGACCTGCACACCACCAACGGCTCCCACCACGGCTACCAGCTGACCTACGCGCCGTCGCTTTCGACCAACGTCGACCCGGCGCTCGACGCCTTCCTGCGCCAGAGCTATTTGCCGGAGGTGCGCCGCGCGACGCTCGAGCGGCACGGCGTGCGCGTCTTCGACTACGGCAACTTCAGCCGCGGCGAGCCGCGGCGCTGGGTCAGCTACGACCACCGCCCGCGCTTCGGCACCAACTACTACGGCCTGCGCAACCGGCTCAGCGTCCTGTCGGAGGCCTACAGCTGCCTCGACTTCGGCGGCCGCGTCCGCGCCACCCGGGCCTTCGTGCTCGAGTGCCTGACGGCGGCGGTGCAGCGCGCCGACGCCATCCGTGCCTTGTGCGCCGACGCCGACGCCCGCCTGGTGGCCGGCGCCGAGGACGCCACCTTCGGCTTCGACACCGGCTACGCCGAGGCGGTTGAGCGGGAGGTCCTGGTGGGGGAGGTGGAGCGGCAGGAGCTCCCCGGCGGCGGCTCCCGCATGATCGCCCTGCCCGGCTTCGAGGCCGAACGGATGCCGGTGCAGGACGCCTTCCACTCCGCGGAGCGGATCCCTCTGCCGACCGCGTGGGCGATCCTCGACCCCTCCGACGCGCTGCGGGAGCGGCTCGCCCTGCACGGCATCGAGGGCTACAGGCTGACCGCGGCGCAACTCAGCTCCGTCGCCGTCTTCGAACCGACCGAGCTCGACCGCGCGGGCCGCGCCTTCCAGCAGCACCACGAAGTCCGCCTGCGCGGCGCCTGGCGCGAGGAGGAGCGCGAACTCCCCGCCGGCGCTCTGATCGTGCCGGCGCGCCAGCCGCTCGCCCGCCTCGCCGCCCAGCTGCTCGAACCCCGCAGCGAGGACTCGCTCTCGACCTGGAACTTCTTCGAGCAGGCCACCCGCGTCGCCGTTGAAGGTGTCCCCGGCGCTTATCCGGTGCTCCGGATCGGGGGCGGTCCGCCGGCCGCCTCGGAGCAGGCCGGCCTGCCTCACCGCGGCGAGGACGCCCCCGAGTAGCGCTCGCGCGGTCGGTCACCGGCGCGGCTGCGACGGGCCACGGCTCCAGGCGTCATCGGTGCTAACCTGCCGCGATGACGCTCCGTCTCGGTCCGCGGCGTAGATCGACCGGCCGCCGGGTCGCGCTCGGCTGGATCCTGGTCCTGGCCGGGACGGTGCTGCCCGCCCAGGAGCCGAGGACCCCGCCGCGCGTCGACGCATTCGACGCGGCTGCGGTTCGCACCCGGGCCGCGGCCCTCGAGGTCGCGACCTGGCTTGAATCGGTCCGCATCGAGACGCCGGCCGGACCGGTCTGGCCGGTCGAGCCGGACGCCGTTCCGCCCCGGACGGATCCTTACCTCTACCACGGTTTCCCCGGCGCGCTGCTCTTCCTGATCGAGCTGCACCGCGCCACGGACGAGGCCCGGCACCTGGCCGAGGCCGAGCGCGGCGGCGATGCCCTGCTCGCCGCGGTGGCAGCCGCCGGCGACCAGGCCCCGACCGGCCTCTGGACCGGATTGGAGGGTCAGGTCTTCACCCTCTTCGAGCTGCACCGCGCCACCGGTTCCGAACGCTTCCGAACCGCCGCCTCGGACCGCCGGGGCCGCTGCGCCAGCGGATTGCGGCGGGGGCCGCCGGTGGCCCGGTCGGCGTAGGCCGGGAACGCCAGACCGGGTGTGGGCGGGGGGGCCCCGGCCCCGGCCTTCCTCCGCCCCGGCCC
>JACNJP010000107.1:0-615 GCA_014382465.1 Planctomycetota bacterium | reverse complement strand
GGGGGCGGTCGTCCACCGTCTCCGGCCGCCCCCGCGCGACCGGTCGGACCGCTTCCGACCCGCCGCCCTCGCCCTGCTGGGGCTGCTGCGCAGGCAGATGGCGGCGGCGGCGGCCGATGGCCAGTTCGGCGACGTCTGGGACGGCACGACCGATGTCGTGCGCGGCGCCGCCGGCTCCGGCTTCCTGATGCTCTGGCTCCACCGGCAGGACCTCGCGCCGGGGACACTGGTGGACGCCCGGCGCATCGGCGACTGGCTGCTGACCCAGGCGGCGCCGGCCTCCCCGGAGCAGGATGGCGCCGCCGCCGGCCTCCGCTGGCCGATGGCGCCGGCCTACCCGCGCTGGATGCCGAACTTCTCCCACGGCACCGCCGGGGTCGCCTGCTTCCTGGCGGCGCTGCAGCTCGAGCTCGGCCCGAAGGCCGCCGCCGGCCGCTACGCCGCCGCCGCCGCCCGCGGCGCCGCCCACCTGCTGGCGATCGCCGACCGCCCCGACGGCGGGCTGCGCGTCCACCACCACAGCCCCGGCGGCGAGCAGCTCCATTACCTCGGCTGGTGCCACGGTCCCCCCGGCACCGCCCGGCTGTTCCACGCCCTCGACTGCCGCGAGCCCTC
>JACNJP010000375.1 GCA_014382465.1 Planctomycetota bacterium | reverse complement strand
GCGTTCGTGATCGCCGCGCGGCGGGCCTGCGAGGCCTTCTACGGCTTCAGGCTGCCGCCGTCGCGGCTGGCGGAGCTGGCCTTGAAGGCCGAGCACGAGCTGCTCGGCATCCGCGCGGGTCCGATGGACCGCCTGATCCAGGCCCACGGCGGCCTGCTGTGGATGGACTTCGCCGCGCCCTTCGCGGCCGCCGCCGTGGAGCGGCTGGACCCGGCGCTGCTGCCGCCGCTGCGGGTGGTCTGGGAGCCCTCCCCCGGCCGCCACTCGGGCGCCGTGCACGACGAAGTCTGGGCCCGCTGGCAGCAGGGGGAGGTAGCCCTTCGGCGGACCCTGGCCGCCTTCCGGCCGCTGGCCGAGGACGCCCTGGGCGCGCTCCACACCGGCGACTTCGGCGAGCTGAAGCGGGCGGTGGACGCCAACTTCGACCTGCGGGCCGCCGCGTTCCCGATCGCCGACCGCGACCGGCGGATGATCGTGATCGGGCGCGAGCACGGCGCCGCCACCAAGTTCTGCGGCTCCGGCGGTGCGGCGCTGGTGGTGATGGACGGCACCGAGGACCTGGCCGCCCTCGAGGCGGCCTACCGGGCCGAGGGCTTCGAATGGCTCGAACCGTCGGTGGCCGGGCACGCGCGCCCGGGGAGTCCGGCGCCGTCGGTCGCGGGGGAGTGGTCTTGAAGGCGGTGTTCCTCGCCGCCGGCTTCGCCACGCGGATGTACCCGCTGACGCGGCATCACGCCAAACCGCTGCTCGAGGTCGGCGGCGAGGCGCTGCTGACCCGGCTCCTGCGGCAGGCGCTGGCGGCGGGGATCGACGAGGCCGCGGTGGTGGTCAACGCCCGCTTCGAGGACGACTTCCTCGCCTGGTCCGAGGAGGTCGAGTGCCCGGTGCCCCTCCACGTGGTCGCCAACGGCGCGCGCGAGGACCACGAGCTGCGCGGGGCGGTCGCCGACCTGGCGCTGGCGCTCGCGCGCGCCTTCCCCGACGGCAGCCCGGACGGCTACCTGGTGATCGCCGGCGACAACCTGCTCGGCTTCGGCCTGGCGCAGCACGCCGCCCGCTTCCGCGAGCTGGGCCAGCCCTTGCTGCTGGTGCGGGAGCTGCCGCCGCCGGTGCCGCCGCGCACCTACAGCGACGTCGAGCTCGGCGACGGCGGCCGGGTCCGGAGCTTCCGCGAGAAGCCGGAGGACCCGCGCGGCGGCCATTCCGCCATCGGGGTGTATTTTTTGCCCGCCGAATTGCCGCTCCGGGTGTCGGACTATCTGGCGGCCGGCGGCAATCCCGATGCCCCCGGCCACTTCATCGCCTGGCTGGCCGAACGAGGGCCGGTCCACGCCGCCGCCATCGCTGGTTCCTGGCACGACGTCGGCAGCCTGGAGGGCTACCGGTCGGCCCGCGATTCCTTCGCTCCTTCCTGATCCCAGCCCGGACCGCTCCGGGCCCCCCCGGGAGTCCGGATGCCTCTCCGCCTTCTTCCACGCTCGATCTCCACTGTCCGCCGTGCGCTGCCTTTCCGCCCACCGGCGAACCGGAGCCGGCGCCAGGCCGGTTTCTCCCCCGCAGCTTGCGGAACGGCTCCATCCCTCTCGACCTCCCGAATTTCCCAGGTGAATCCCATGACGATCAAGAGAGTCTTCCTCGCCGGAGCCGCGGCGCTCGCCGTGACTGCCAGCCTCGCCGCCCAGCACACCGCCCCGATCCAGTCCAAGAAGGACGTGCCGGTGCGCTTCGCCGGCACCTACCGCTTCGCCGACGGCATCTGGGTCTCGGGCGCCGCGCGCGCCGGCAGCCGCGTGCTCTACAACTGCACCACGCCGGGCAACTACTACAGCAGCGTCGGCAACAGCTACCTCTCCGATCATCTGTGGATCGATGAAGGCAAGGTCCAGGACAGCAATTCCCTGGCGATCGACCAGGTCAACGGCTTCGACTTCGCCTACTGCACGGCGAACCTCAACCCGATCGGAAACTCCGAGTCGGTCCGGATCATCTTCTACGACGATTACGTCCCCTGCACCTCTCCGCCGGCGGCGACCTGCGACTACATCATCACCGGCCTGCCGCTGTCGACCACCGGCAACACCCAGTGCTGGGGCGTCGGCGTCGACCTCGAAGGGGGCTTCGAGTGCTCGACCGACCTCGCTGACATGTTCGACACCACCGACGCCGGAGCGGCCGACCGCTTCTTCGGCTGGGCCTTCGGCGCGAACCCCGGGATGGCCGGGATGAACAACATGGGGCCGATCCTCGATCTGCCCTGCTCGACGCCGCTGGCCAGCAACGGCTGCGGCACGGGCAACCAGAACTCCTTCTACTGGGACGACCCCAGCGGCGCCTGGACCGGCTGCTACTGGTTCGGCGGGGTGCCCTGGGCCAGCTTCAGCATGAAGATGTACGCCGGGGCCAAGAACGCCTTCGCCTACGGCCACGCCAACAACCGTCTCGGCCTGACGAGCAGCGACTTCGCCGCCGGAGGCAGCGTCACCTTCACGGTCTCGAGGAAGGGCGCCGGCAGCGCCCTCTATCTGGTGGCGTCGCCGGCGCCGGGCAGCATCGTGCGGCCGGTGGGGGAGCTGGTGGTCGGCACGAACTTCTATCCCGGCGTGCCCTTCGCCATGAATTTCGCCACCGGCAGTCTGACGGCGCCGGTTCCGGCGGCGCTCACCGTGGCCTACGTCCAGGCCGTCGAGACCACCGGGCCGGCCAACCCGGCGTCGGTGGTGGCGCTGTCCAACGGGCTCTACTGCGTCGGTTGAGTCCGCCGGGCAGGGAATCTGCGCCGGCGTCCCGAGGGGCGCCGGCGCTTGGCCGTGGCGGCGGTCCGACGGGTGGCGGCCGGTGGACCAGCGGGGAGGCATCCGCCTCGGCGGGAGACTATTTTGGCTCCAGCCGATGCCCCCCCGCCCCCCCCGCGTCCACAGCTTCGAACTCGCTCCTGGGCGGATGATCGGCGGCAAGTACACCGTCGAGAGCCGCCTCGGCGGCGGCTGGGAGGGCGAGGTCTACAAGGTGGTCGAGCGCCGCACCGGCGCCTCGCGGGCGGCCAAGCTGTTCTTCCCGCAGCGCAACCAGGGCGACCGGGCCCTGCGCTACTACGCCCGCAAGCTGGAGAAGCTGCGCAGCTGCCCGCTGATCATCACCTACCACCACTCGGAGACGCTGCGCTGGCGCGGCCTGCTGATCTCGGTGCTGATCAGCGAATACGTCGAGGGGCAGATCCTCGAGGACTTCCTCGCCCGCCAGCCGCGCAAGCGGCTGCCGGTGTTCGAGGCCATGCACCTGCTGCACGGGCTGGCCGCCGGGGTCGAGATGATCCACGAGCTGCGCGAGTACCACGGCGACCTGCACTCCCGCAACGTCATGGTGTCGCGCCGCGGCATCGGCTTCGACCTGAAGCTGGTGGACCTGTTCGACCAGGGCAAGGCCGGGCGCTTCAACATCCGTGAGGACGTCGTCGACCTGGTCCGGGTCTTCCGCGAGTGCCTGGGCGGAGCCCCCGCCTACGCCAAGCTGCCGCCG
>JACNJP010000108.1 GCA_014382465.1 Planctomycetota bacterium | reverse complement strand
TCAAGCAGATCGCGGTCTCCGGCGAGCCGCGCAGCCGGGCCATCGCCACCGCCGCGCTGGCCTTCTCCCCCGACCCCTCGGTGCTGGAGCTGATCCTCAGCAACGTCGGCCACGAGGACCCGATGCTGGCCGCGAACGCCATGCTGGCGGTCGGCATCCACGCCTCACCGACGACCCCCATGGCGCCCATCCACGAGGCCGTGATCGCTTCCGACGTCCCGGACCAGGTCATGCGCAACGCCGCCTACGCCTGCCTGCGGCTCGCCCGGGCGCAGAAGGACTCGCCGGACCCCTACTTGGCGGCGACCATGATCACGATGCTCCAGCACGACCTGATCAGCGTGCGGTCCCAGGCGACCGCCGGCCTCGGGGTGATCCGGGCGGCCCACGCGGTCGGCTTCCTCGCCAAACGGCTCGAAGAGGACAAGGAAGCCCGGGTGCGGACCTTCGCCGCCTGGTCCCTCGGCGAGATCGGCGACCGCGGCTCCACCCGCGTCCTGGCCCGCGCGCTGCTCGACGCCGACGGTTACGTCAGCGGCGCCGCGCGGGCTGCGCTCAAGAAGATCTACGGTGAGGACCGCGGCGCCAACCCCGAGGACTGGCTGCCGGACCTCGAGCCGTGAGCTCGGCTGCCGCGGGCAACCGCCGCGTCTCGCGCAAGGCGGGGCGCTTCAGCGAGTCGGTGATCCGCGAGATGACGCGGGTGGCGGCGGCCCACGGGGCGATCAACCTGGCCCAGGGCTTCCCCGACTTCGCCGCCCCGGCGGAGCTCAAGCAGGCGGCGGTGCGGGCCATCGAGGCCGACGTCAACCAGTACGCGGTGACCTGGGGCTCCCCCCGGCTGCGGGCCGCCATCGGCGAATTCCAACGGACGCGCCGCGGGGTCGTCATCGACCCGGACCAGCAGGTGACGGTGTGCTGCGGCGCCACCGAGGCGATGATCTCGGCCATGCTCGGGATCCTCGACCCGGGCGACGAGTTCCTCGTGCCCGAGCCCTTCTACGAGAATTACGGCCCGGACGGAGTGCTGTGCGGGGCGCTGCCGCGCTTCGTGCCGCTGGGCCCGGGCTTCCGCCTCGACCTGGAGGCGATGCGGGCGGCGCTGAGCCCGCGGACGCGCGCCGTGATCCTGAACACGCCGCACAACCCCACCGGCCGGGTCTTCGACCGCGCCGAGGTCGCCGGCCTGTGCGCCCTGGTGCGGGAGCACGACCTGCTGCTGTTCACCGACGAGATCTACGAGGAGATCCTGTTCACCGGCGCTCACCGGACGCCGCTGCTCGAGGAGGGCATGGCCGAGCGCACCGTGGTCGTCAGCGGGGCCTCCAAGACCTTCAGCGTGACCGGCTGGCGGGTCGGCTGGGTGATCAGCCCGCCGGCGCTCACCGGCGGCGTGCGCAAGGTCCACGACTTCCTGACCGTGGGCGCTCCGGCGCCGCTGCAGGAGGCGGTGGCCGAGGCCCTGCTGTGGCCGGACGCCTACTTCGACGGCCTGCGCCGGGACTACCTGGCCCGCCGCGACGCCCTGCTCGGGACCCTGCGCGCCAACGGCTTCGGTTGCGAGACCCCGGACGGCGCCTACTACGTCATGTGCGACGTGAGCGGCTTCCTGCGGCCCGGCGAGGACGACGTCGCCTTCGCGCTGCGGCTGGTGCGCGAGGCAGGCGTGGCCAGCGTTCCGGGCTCCTCCTTCTACTTCGAGCCGGCGCGGGGGCGGAGCCTGATCCGCTTCTGCTACGCCAAGAAGCAGGAGACCCTGGCGGAGGCCGCCCGGCGGCTGGCGGCCTGGGCCGGGGGGCCCGACCGGTGCTGAGCGGATTGCTGGCGGCGGCGCTGGCGGCGGCGCCGATCGTTGCGCAAGAGGGCGGCGACGCCCCTCCGCCCCCCAGCGTGCTCGAGCAGCTCGCCCGCGCCCGCGGCTGCGCCCCGGCCCCCCCGCGCCGCCTGGCGCAGCACTACCTCTTCCGCGGCACCACGACCTTCCACATCGGCGAGCGGCCGCCGCTCACCCAGGACGCGGAGGTGTCGGTGGGCGGCCCCGACCGGCTGCGCTACGTGCTCAGCGCCGGCGGCAACAAGAACGTGTTCCTGCTCCAGGACCGGGAGACCGCCTGGTTCCGCACCGGCGTCGGCGAGTTCGAGGACTATGGCCCGGCCGAATTCGCGCTCCAGACCTGGATGCGCTGGATCACCTGCCGCTTCCCCTGGGACCTGGCCGAGCTTCCCGGCGAGCTGCTTGACGGAGGCGGCCTGACGCTCGAGGGCCCCCTCGGCAGCAGCCGGCTCGAACTCGGGCCGGACCTCCTGCCGCGGGTCCTGCGCCACGCCGACGCGGTGCTGGAGCTCTCCGGCTGGGTCACGCTGGCCGACGGCCTGCGCATGCCGTCGACCTGGTCGTGGACCGTCGGCGGCGTCCGCCAGGTCGAGCGCTTCGAGACCCTCGAGCAGAACGTGCTGCTGTTCGACCGCGCCTTCGCCCCGCCGCTGCGCGCGCCGCCGGAGCTGCAATGGACCGGCGAGGTGGCCTCTGGGACCGAGAGCGCCAGGATCGGCACCGGCAGCAGTTCGGTGGTGTCCCGGCCACGGGTGCGGCTGCTCGCGGGTCCGGCCGACGGCGCCTGGCACGCCGCCCTGGTGGAGGGAGGCGCGGTCTCGAAGGTGCTGTGGGAATGGCTCGACGGCCGCGGACTCGCGGTGGCGACGGCGGCGGCGGTGACCGGCGAGCTGCCCGCGCGGCTGCCGGACGGCGTCGAGGCGGTCGAGCGCGCCGCCGGGCTCTACCTGCGGTGGCTGAGCTACGCCCCTTCGGTCGACGCCGCCGTCAGCGCCGCGTCGCTGCGCGAGGGTGCGCGGCAGGGCGGGCTGGAGATCGCCGGGCCGGTCTGGCACCTGCGGCACCCGGACGACGGCCGCCGCCACCGCAGCGAGCTGCTGCTGCCGGTGCGGCAGCCTTGAGCCGGCCCCGGCGAAAAGGCTTCGAGCGAGCCTGACACCCTCCTCAAATTTCCTCGGGACCGCCGCTGGGGTCGAACCAGTGGATCTCGGCCTCGCGGCCGGTGGCTTGGCGGTAGCGGTCGGTGACCTGGCGCTGGTAGTCGGCGGCGGCGGCGGGATGGAGGATGGCGACGATGCAGCCGCCGAAGCCGGCGCCGGTCAGGCGCGCGCCGTAGCAGCCCTCGACGGCGGCCGAAGCCTCCACCAGAGTGTCGAGTTCGGCGGTCGAGACCTGGTAGAGGTCGCGCAGGGAGGCGTGGGCGGCGGTCATCATGCGGCCGAATTCGGCCGGGCGGCCGGCGCGCAGGGCGTCGGAGCCGCGGCGGGTGCGCCGGACCTCCTCGACGACGGGCTCGACGCGCCGCTGCAGGGCCGGGGCGAGCCGGGCGCGGTGGGGCTCGAAAGCCCCGCGGCTGGCGGCGCGCAGGCAGGGCACCCCGGGGAGGGGCTGCTGGCGGGGGGCCCGCGCCCGGGGGCACCCCGCCCCCCTCTCGTTTGAGGCGGGCGGCGGCCTGTCCCGCC
>JACNJP010000114.1 GCA_014382465.1 Planctomycetota bacterium | reverse complement strand
GCGGAGGCCGAGCTGGTCGACGCCCTGCGCGCGAACGGCGTCGCCGCCCTCTCGCTGGTGGCGGCCGCTGGCGAGAGGGTCCTCGGACACATCCTCTTCAGCCCGGTCAGGGTCGACGGCGATGGCCGGCCCTGGAGCGCCCTCGGCCTGGCGCCGATGGCGGTCCAGCCCGAGGACCAGCGCCGCGGCGTCGGCTCGGCGCTGGTGCGCGCCGGCCTCGAGCAGGCGCCCGCCCTCGGCCACGTCGTCGTGTTCGTGCTCGGGCACCCGGCCTACTACCCCCGCTTCGGCTTCCGGCCGGCCCATCCGCTGGGGCTGTTCGACGAGTACGGCGCGCCCGACGACGCCTTCCTGGTGGCCGAGCTGGTTCCCGGGGCGCTGGGCGGGCGGCGCGGCACCGTGCGTTATCGGCCGGAGTTCGCCGCACTGTGATCGCGGACACTATCCTGTCGTCATGAGAGCGCTCGAGTGGATCCTGCGCCTGGCCGTCGCCGGCGAGTTCCTCGGCCACGGCGTGCTCGCGTTGCGCGGCGAGCCCGGCTTCCGCGCCTTGATCACCGGGACCCTCGACCTGAGCGACGACTTCGCCCGGCGGGCTCTGGTGGTGATCGGCGCCGTCGATCTCGGCATCGCCGCCCTGGCGCTGCTCAAGCCGTGGCGGCCGGCGATCCTCTACGCCGCGTTCTGGGGCCTGGTCACGGCCGCCGCCCGGCCGCTCAGCGGCACCACCGAGGTCTGGGAATTCTTCCAGCGCTTCCCGGACTGGGCCGCGCCGCTGGCGCTGTGGCTGGTGCTGGCCAAGCGGGCCCGCCCCACTTGGCGCTGAGCCCGCGCCTGGCCGGCTAGACTGGCCCTCGAACGGTGCAAAACCCCGCCCTTGTGCGGGCGCGGGCAGCCTTTGCGGGTGCGCTGTCCCTGCCGCCCCGGGGGGCTGGCGCAGCCCCGGGCGAGGCCGCCCCCTCGGCGGGTTCGGGCCCCCCCCAGCCGGCCCTGCCGGCGCCGCCCGGAGCCGCCGCCGCAACCGAAGCCGGCCGCTCCGCGGTCGCCGGCGATCCGCAGCAGGGCGCGCTCAGGCCGCCGCTGATCCTCGAGATCCGGACCGTCGCCCTGGACGGCTCCGGCGCCGTTCCCGACTGCGCGCTGAGCATCCTGGACCTCGCCAAGATCGATCCTGCGCGGCTGCAGCAGATCGCCGCCGCCGGGAGCTCCCTGCCGCCGGAGCTGCTCGCCCTGGGCGAGGCCGCGGTCAGCGACGCGCGAGGCCGGCTGCGGCGGGTCCACACCGGCGGTCCTTTGCTGGTGGTGGCCCATGGCCGCTACCTCGGCAGCGCCTCCTGGAAGCCCGGGCAGACCGGGCCGATCGAACTGGCGGTCGCGCCGCGCCTCGACTTCGCGGTCCAGGTGGTTGACGCCGAAGGCAAGCCGGCCGCCGGGGTGCGGGTGGTGCTCGTGGCGCGGGAGGACCTCGGCAGCTCCGGCGCCTACTGGAGCCTCTCGCGGCCGCCCGACGGCCTGGCGAGCTTCCCCGACTTCGGCCTCTACTACGGCTCGGTCCGGAGCCAGCAGGCCTCCGGCTTCGTGTCCGCCGTGCTCGCCCGCTCCGAGACCGAGTGGCTGTCCTTTCCGCTCGATCCGCTGCCGGAGCAGCCGCTGGTGTTGCGGCTGCCGCCGGCCGGGGAGGTCGTGGTCCAGATCGTCGGCGACCACGGCGCGGCGCGCCAGTGCACCCTGACGGCGATCCCGGCCGACGAGCGGCTGCCCGGTTTCTCGGCCTTCCGCGGCCTCACCGCGGCGGTCGAGGACGGCCAGGCGCTGTTCCGCCACGTGCCGCTCGGCCAGCGCTTCCGCGCCACCCTCGACCTCGAAGGCGCCGACGGCTCCGCCAGCGGCGACGGTGACGGCCCGCGCTCGCCCGGCGAGCGCCGGACCCTGGTGGTCGATCTGGGAGATGGGGTGTCCTTCACCGGCCGCCTGCTCCGCCCGGACGGCGCCGCGGCCGACGGCCGGTCCTGGCGCTACCGCCTGCGCTCGCTCTCTGGGTCGAGCCACGGCGGCGGACTGCGGCTCGATCCCGAGGGCCGCTTCCTGATCCGGCTGGGGCCCGAGCAGCAGGGCTGGGAGCTGGCCGCGCTCGAGATCGAAGCCGCGCCAGGCTGGCAGCGCCCGGCGGCCGCCGCCGAACGGTCGTCGGCCCGCGCGCCGCTGGCCGGCCGCTACGGTCCCGGCGAGCACCAGCTCGGCGATCTGCGGCTGGTGCCGGTGCCCTTGCTGGTGGCCGGCCGGGTGGTCGATCCCGGCGGCGAACCGGTGGCCGGCGCGGTGCTCACGGTCGACCTGCTGGAGCTCCGGAACGAGGACTTCGGCGACACCTGGCGTCCGCTGCCCGACGCGCGCCAGGTGAGCGGCGAGGACGGCGGCTTCCGCATCCAGGCGGATACCGGTCCGGGCGAGTTCCGCCTCCATGCGCAGCGGACCGGCAGCTACCTCGGCCGGCCGCTGCTGTTCGCCGCCGGCGAGCGCGAGTTGGAGGTGGTGCTCCAGCAGGCCGGGGCGATCGAGCTGCCGCTGCTGCTTCCCGAGGGATTCGGCGCCGAGCCCCTGGAGGTCTACGCCGAGCTCAGCGGCGACGCCAGCCGCCGCTGGAGCGGGCAGCCGCCCTTCGGCAAGTCCGAGGCCGCGGTGGTGTGGAGCGACCTGCCCCCGGGGAGCTACGACCTCGAGCTGAACCTGCGCGGCCTCGAACCGCCGGTGGAGCGGCGCGCGGGCGTGCTGGTTCGGCCTGGAGAGACGACGCGGGCGGCGGCCGCCGACCTGCGGTCGCGGGTCTACCTGCTGTACATCAGCGTCAGCGACGAAGCCGGGCGCGGCATGAGCGGCGAGGCTCAGGTCGGCCGGGTCAGCCTCGACGGCAGTGGATACCGCGGCGGCTTCCGCGCCGTCGACGAGCGCCGCTTCGCAGTGCCGGCGCTGGCGCTGGCGCCGCGCACCTACGTGGTGACCGCCGAAGGCTACCGGCCGGCGCTGCTGTCGGAGCTGAGCGGCGACGCCGCGGTGGTGCTGTCGCCGCTGAAGCCGACCCGGCTGCGGCTGCCCGACCCGCTGCCGGCGCTCGAGCCGGGGCTGGACCTGCGCGTGTCGTTGCGGCGCAAGAGCGATGGCCTGGCCGCCTCGGCCTTCACCCCGCAGATGGTGGCGCTGGAGGGCGACCTGGCGCCCGGGGCGGAGCTGGTGGCGCGTTTCCAGGCCTCCGGCAGCTACCAGTTCTTCTGGACCTATTCGCGGCAGCGGGACGGCGCCACCGAGCTGCTCGGCGCGCTGGTCAGCGAATTCGTGCTGCGTGACGAGGACCACGGCGGCTCGATCGAGATCCCGTCCCCGCCCGACCCGCGCTGACCGCCATGAACCGTACCCGACCGCTGCTCCTCATCCTGTCGCTGGCGTCGGCGGCTGCCTGCGCCGGGCCGGCGGGGCCCGCGCCGGGCTCGCCGCCGGCGCCGCGGCCGAACATCCTCCTGATCGTCGCCGACGACCTCGGCT
>JACNJP010000142.1 GCA_014382465.1 Planctomycetota bacterium | reverse complement strand
CGACCTGCCGCCCGGCCCGCCGGACCTGATCCTGCTCGACGTGCCCTGCACAAACACCGGCGTGCTCGGCAAGCGCCCCGAAGCCCGCTGGCGCTTCCGTCGCGCGAAGCTCGCGGAGGCGGTCGCCACCCAGCGCCGCATCGCCGACGCCGCCAGCCGGGCGCTCGGTCCGACGACGCGCGTGCTGTGGACCACCTGTTCGCTCGAGGAGGAGGAGAACCGCGGCGGGGCGGAGTACCTCGCCGCGCGATCGGGGCTCCGGATCGAGGACCAGCGGTGCTTCGAGCCGGACGCCGAGAGCTCCGGCGGTTACGCGGCCTTGCTGCTACCGTAGATGCCGATCCGCGCCGAGCCGCCGCTCGGCGCCGAGCCTCGGACCGCACGGATGGCTGAGAAGAAGACCAAACGCAACCGGAAGGATCCGGGCTTCCTCCCCGGCATGGCCGCCGCCTCCTTCGTGCTGGTGGTCTGGGGGATCGTGGCGCTGCAGCCGGACCGCGCCGGCGCCGTCGAACCCGGGAGCGCCGTCGAGACGGCGCCGTCTCCCGCCGCCGACCCGGCGCCCGCTCCCGCGGCGCGTCCGGCCCCCGAGATCCAGCCGGCGGTCCCCGCCTGGAAGCAGGACGAGCGCTGGGCCCAGGCCGGCGAGTGGGGCGAGGACGCGCTGGACCGGATCGACCGGGAGATCAAGCGCCACGAGGATGAGGGCGATCCCTTCCGCTTCCGCGCCGAGATGAACGAGTGCCGCCAGCAGATCGAGCGAGCGGTGGGCCTCCTCGACGAGCTGGCCGGCGATTACCAGGACGACCCGGCGGCCCTGCACTCGATCGACACCCGGCGCCAGCGCTTCGAGAAGAAGATCCGGGCCACCCGCAAGTAGCGGCGCCGTGGTCCGGCTCGGCTACAACTCGAACGGTTTCACCAGCCACCGCCTGGAGGACGCGCTGCCTTGGCTCGCCGAGCTCGGCTACCAGGCGGTCGCGATCACGCCGGACGTCCCGCACCTCGATCCGCGCTACGCCACGACCGCCGACGTCGGGCGCATCGGCGCGCTCTGCCGCGAGCTGGGCTTGGAGGTGGTGGTCGAGACCGGCGCCCGCTTCCTGCTCGATCCGCGCCGCAAGCACCGCCCGAACCTGCTCGAGCCGGACGATTCGCGCCACCTCCGGCTGAAGCACCTGCGCCACATGGTCGAGTGGTGCGAGCTGCTGGGCGCCGGCGTGATGTCCTTCTGGTCGGGGAGCCTGCCCGAGGGGCAGTCGGAGGTGTCCGCCGGCGAGCTGCTGGCCGAGGCTTGCGCCAACCTGTCGGGGCTCGCCCAGCGCTACGGCGTCACGCTGGCCCTTGAACCGGAGCCCGGGCATTTCATCGCCACCCTCGACGACTACCGGCGGTTCACCGAGGCGGCCCCCGGCCTGGTGAAGCTGTGCCTGGACGTCGGCCACCTGCTGGTGGCCGGGGAGGCCGAGCCGCACGACGCCGTCCGCCTCTGGCGGGAGGAGATCGTCTCCTTGCAGCTCGACGACATGCGCCGGGGGGTGCACGTCCACCTCGCGCCGGGGGAGGGGGAACTGAACTTCCCTGAACTGGCGCGCGCCATCAGGGAATCCGGCCTGGATGTCCCGGCCTGCTGGGAGCTCAGCCGCGACAGCCACCGTTTCCACGAGCTGGCGCCGCGTTTGCTGCGCCTGCTCTGACCCGGGCGCTGAGCGGCCTGCGTGGTATCCTGCTGCCGGCCCAAGAAGAAAGGAGGTGCCATGACGCATATTGAAGTCGCACACGGCCTGAGCCCGAGTCAGGCCACCGCCTTCGAGGCGCGGCTGCGCGAAGCGCGCATCACCTACCTCAAGCAGGAGGGGTCCGTCGCTCCGTGCGACCCCCTCTCCGGCCCCGGCCAGCCGGCCGAGCTGGAACGCGAGCCCTGCGTCCGGTACCGCGTGCGGCGTGAATCCGCCGACGCCGCGCGGACCATCCTCCACCGCATGCTGGAAGAGAATTTCGCAGGCGCTCCCTGAACCCCGCCGCACATCCACCTTGCAAGACCCCGTCGAAGCCGCGCGCGACCTGAACCTGGTCCAGGCTCTGGCGGTCGAGGCGCGGCTCCGCTGCAGCGGGATCGACTGCTACGTCTCGCGCGACCAGGTGGCGATCCCGAGCGCGCTGCACAACCAGACCTTCTCCCCGGTCGGCCCGATGGCCGCCCGCTGCCGCGTCCTGGTCCGCGCCGAGGTCAGCGATCTGGCGCGCGACATCGTCAGCGACTTCCTGCGCCGCGCGCGCGAGAGGGCGATGGCCGACGCGCACGAGGAGGAGGCCGGCGAGGCCTAACCCGGCTCGCGGGCCCAGTCGTCGGGGGCGGCCCAACCCGGCGGCGGATCCGCGCTGCGCTGGGCCGGGTCGTCGCTGCCGGGTGCGAGGGCTCGCCAGGCGTCGACGGCGGCGGAGAGCTCGGCCAGGATCTTCGGCTGGTCTGCCGAGAGGTCGCGCTGCTCGGTCGGGTCCTCGCCCAGGTGGTAGAGCAGGTGCCGCTCGAGGCTGCCGTCGAGCTTGACGCGGCGGACGTACTTCCACGGGTCGCGCACCGCGGTGAAGTTGCGGTAGTCCTGGGTCAGGGCGGCGCTGAAGAGCAGCCGCGGCGGCGGCGGACCGGCGAGCAGGTCGGAGCCGGCCCACGGATAGCGCGCGTCCGGCCGGACCGCCGACTCCGGGAGCGCCACGCCGGCGGCCGCCAGGATCGTCGGCGCCAGGTCGGCCACCGACAGCCGCTCGCTGCGCAGCGCGCCGGCCGGGGCTCCGGCCGGCCAGCGCAGCGCCGCCGGCGTACGGATGCCGCCCTCGAAGGCGCTGCCCTTGCCGCCGCGGAGCTGGCCGTTGTCGCCGGGCTCGTCCTTGGCGTTGCCGTTGTCCGAGAGGAACACCACCATCGTGTCCTCTGCCCGGCCGGCCTCGTCGAGGGCGGCCAGCACCCGGCCGACGGCGGCGTCGAGCTCGGCGACCATGGCGGAGTAGAGGCGGCGGTCGCGGTCCTCCACCGCGGCGAAGGCCTCGACCGTCTCCCTGGGGGCCTGCAGCGGCAGGTGCGGCGCGGTGAACGGCAGGTAGAGGAAGAAGGGGCGCTCCGGGTCGCGGCTCTGGATCCAGCGCTCGGCCTCGCCGGCGAGCAGCCGCGTGGCGTAGCCCTGGACCGCCAGCGGCTCACCGTCGCGCTGCCAGTCGTGGGCGCCGTCGCGGCTGCGGTGGCTGCGGTAGTCGACGTAGCCGTTGAGGCAGCCGTAGAAGCGGTCGAAGCCGCGCGCGTTGGGCCGCTGCGCCGCCCTGGCGTGGCCGAGGTGCCACTTGCCGATGCAGGCGGTGTCGTAGCCGGCGGCGCCGAGCAGCTCCGCGAGGGGCGGCGCGTCCGCCCGCCGGGGGCCCCCCCCCCCCCGCCCCCGCGGGGGGGCCCCCCGCCCCCCCCCCCCCCCCGCCGCGGCCCCCGCCGCCGCCCGCCGCCGCCGGGGGGGCAGGCGCGCGGGCGGGGGCCGGGCCGCACCGGACCCCGCGG
>JACNJP010000109.1 GCA_014382465.1 Planctomycetota bacterium | reverse complement strand
CCGGGCAGGCGCGGGGGAGACGCGGCGACCAGGTGTGGGCGGGGGCGGAGAGCGGGGCGGGGCGGGGGGCGAGGTAGGCGTCGGTGAAGCCGGCCCCGGCCATGGCCAGGCTGACCGGGAAGCCGCCCACCAGGCCGCGGTGGGCCGACCGCGCGGCCTCGGTCCAGTCGAGGTGGCTGCCGCTGTTGAAGTCGCCGGCGACCAGCAGCGGCACGCCGTCGGCGTCCTCGATCAAGGGCGCCAGCTCCGCCAGGATGTCGGCGATCTCGGCGCCGCGGGTGGCCCGCTCGGCCGCCACCATGGCCTCCGCATCGGGCGGCCGCTCGGCGTTCATCTGCTCCCAGTAGTCGGGCGTGGAGTTGATCCACAAGACGAAGGCGTCGAGCTCGTGGTCCGGTCCGAGCCGGATCCGGGCCCCGCCGAAGCGGAACGGCTGGTGGAGGCGGCGGGTCTCGCCGATCGGGAAGCGGCTCAGGATCGAGAGGTTGGAGCTGCGCAGGTAGAGCTCGAAGCCGAGGGCGTCGGCGATGAGGGCGCCGCTGCCGTAGGTCTCCTGCATGCAGACGAGGTCGGCGCGGGCGGCGCGGATGCACTCGGCCACCCGCCGCGGACCGATCTCTTCGCCGTCCTCGCGGCCGCCGTGCCAGATGTTCCAGGCCATGGCGCGGAAGGCGTCGCCGGCGGCCAGCTCGGGCGGCGGCGGCGGGTGGAAGCCGCGCTCGCGGGCGCGCCGCTGGGTCTCCTCCCGGGTCCAGCACCGGCGATGGAAGACCCGCTCCCGGACGGAGGTCCGGTCCCACTCCTGCGGCGCGGCGTCGAAGGCCGCTTCGAAGCCGGCCATCTCGTAGACCGCCACCTGGCGGCCGTCGAAATGGAAGCGCGCTTCGCTGCGGCCTCGGTCGGCCGTGACCTGGATCAGGTGGGGCGCGCCGTCCAGCAGCCCCTGCCTCGCCGCGGTCGGTAGGTAGGAGAGCGTCGCGGTGCCGTCGGTGACGCGGAAGGCCCAGGCGCCGTTGTCCTGGATGCTCACCATCCAGCCCGCTTCGCCGGCCCGCAGGCTCCCGAGCAGGGCGGATTCCGAACCGACGGCTAGGGAGCCGTCGGCCACCACCACCAGGGAGGCGGAGAAGCCGGCCGGCGGTCCAGCGGGGTCTTGGGAGGATTGCGCGGCGAGCAGCGGCAGGAGCAGGAGCAGCGGAGCGGACACTCGCGGCAGTCTATTCGCGGCCCGCATCGGCCGGCGACCCGGTCCGGGGCATGGCGGATACCATGCAGGGACGTCACCGCGCCTCTGCCCGCCGCCCCGACGCTCATGGCAATGGCTGCCCTCCGCTCCTTCACCAGTCCCTGCCGCGCCTTCTCTGCCCTCTGGGTCCTGGCCGCGGCCTTCTTCCTCCTCCCGGCCGCCGCCGACGCAGCCCAGCTGCCCAAGGTCGCGATCGCCGCCGCCGCCGAGACCGACCCCGGCGCGCTGGCCTTCAAGGACCCGCAGGCGAGGTTGCTGGCCACCGGGCGCTTCGCCGCCGTCGACCTGGTCGACGTGATGACCGCGACGCCGACCCTGGGCCAGCTCCAGGCCTACGACGCCGTCATGACCTGGAGCAACTACAGCTACGCCAGCGGCGACGCGCTCGGCGACGTGCTCGCCGACTACGTCGACTCCGGCGGCGGCGTGGTGGTGGCGGTCTTCGCCAACACCTCGACCCAGGTCGATCGCTACCTCGGCGGCCGCTGGATCAGCGGCGGCTACGAGATCGTGCCGGGCCGCGGCAGCGTGATCGCCTTCTCGCCGGCGACCCTCGGCGCCATCCACGATCCGGGCCATCCGACCGTCGCCGGCGTGACGAACTTCGACGGCGGCACCGGCAGCTTCCGGCCCTACCGCACCACCTTGAGCTCCCACGGGGTCGAGATCGCCTCGTGGAACGACGGCAAGACGCTGGTGGCGGTCAGCAGCCAGTGGCCGACGCGCGTCGATCTGGGCTTCGTCCCGTCCAGCGCCGTGGCCGACCCGGCCTTCTGGGTGCCCGGCACCGACGGCGACCTGCTGCTGGCGAACGCCATGTCCTACGCCGCCGGTCAGTCCACCCTCGGGCCGCGGCTCTCGGCGGCCGGCCTGGTGGCGGGTCAGCAGGTCACCCTCACCGTCGACGAAGCGACCCCCGGCGGCCTGGTGGCCTTCGCCTATTCCGCCGCCGGCCCCGGGCCGACCTCGGTCAGCGTGTCCGGCTGCGGGATCCTGACCGTGGAGCTCAGCCAGCCGATCCGCCTCCTGAGCCCGATGGTCGCTGATCCGATGGGGCAGGCGGTAATGAGCGCGAGGGTGCCGGCGGGGGCGGGCGGCGTCGCGGTGTGGATCCAGGCCTTCGATGCCGCGAGCTGCCGGACGAGCAATCTGCTGGCGGAGGTGGTCGGATGAGGACGAGGCGGGAATCCGGCCCCTTTCGCTGGCCCTAGCCCAGGCCGAAGCCTTGGGATTGCCAGGTCGTTGGGAACGATCTGGAAGCCTGACCGCGGCCGGAGCCTGGGAAAGGCCTTAACGCTCTCTAGGAAGCGACTTTAGGATGAATGAGGTCCACTGAATGGGGCCGGATTCCCGCCATGCCCTCCTGCCACGCCGTGATCTTCCGCGCCACCCGCAACCCGGCTGACGATGGCTACGCCGTCATGGCCGCCCGCATGGAGACCCTGGCGCGCCAGCAACCCGGCTTCCTCGGTCTGGAGTCCTTTGGCGACGGTCCCGAGAGCCTGACGGTTTCCTACTGGTCCTCCCTCGAGGCCATCGCCGCCTGGCGCGCCCACCCCGAGCACCAGGAGGCGCAGCGCCTGGGCCGCGAGCGCTGGTACGCCGGTTACTCGCTCCGGGTGGCCACGGTGGAGGCCGAACTCCACTTCCCCGAGCCGGAGCGGGGCTGAGATGGAGCCGCTGGTCTTCGCGCTGCCGTTGCTTTCGCTGGTGGTGGTCCTCTGGATCCTGATCTTCAGCCGCGCGGGGAGCCTCCGGGATCGCTGGGCCCAAGAACAAGGTTTCCGACTGGTTTCATCTCGGATCTGCTGGCTCTGGCGCGGCCCCTTCTTCTTCCGCAGCTCGAACGGCCAGGTGGTCTACCGCATCGAGGTGGTGGACGAGGCCGGGGAGCTCCGCCAGGGCTGGCTGCGCTGCGGCGGCTTCTTCTCCGGCGTGTGGGGCAGCCAGACGACCGTCCGCTGGCAGGAAAAGTAATAAATTTCAGTCTTTAAGTAAGAATTATATGACATAACCACGAGAGCGGGCCTAAGCCTGGACCACCCCTCACCCTGAGGAACCTCATGGATCAGCCCTTTCCCTGGATCGTCGTCGCTCTCGGCGCCAGCACCCTCGGCCTGCTGGTGGTCGGCGTCTCCGTCGTGCTCCGGATCCGCGCCGGCGAACCGCCGCCCAGCCTCGAGGAGCGTGCCGCTCTCGTCCCCCCCCCGCTCCCCCCGCTCCATCAGGCCTCCTGGCCGTGGCTGCCGGTGGCGGTGGCCGACCGCCGCGCCCTCGCCGCGCTCCGCCGCGGTCACGG
>JACNJP010000452.1 GCA_014382465.1 Planctomycetota bacterium | reverse complement strand
GCTGGCTGCCGGCGGCACTCTCGGCATTCTGATCCCGCCTTCGGTGGTTCTGGTGTTTTCCCGACCCTCGGCGGGACCCTGCCGCCCACCCATCCACGAGTAGCCATGAGCCGCCTGCGCCTGCTGACCCTGCCCCCCTCGCCCCACAACACCAAGGTGCGCCTAGCGCTGAACCTGAAGGGCCTCGAGTACGAGACGGTGCTCGTCGGCTTCGACGATCGCTCCGCGGTGGTCGCCGCCTCCGGCCAGCCGCTGACCCCGGTGCTGCTCGACGGCGACCGCGTGATCTACGACTCCTTCGGCATCATGCGCTATCTGGACGCCAACTGGGCGGCGCCGCGCCTCTTCCGCGAGGACCGCGACGGCCAGCGCCAGATCCAGGATTGGGAGCGCTTCGCCGTCCATGAGCTCGGCTCGGCCCTCGGTCTGCTGCTCCCGCAAGCCCTCGGCGGCCCCGCTGACGAGGACGCCAAGGCCCGCGCCCAGGCCCGGTTCCTGGAGCTACCGGCCCGGATCGAGGAAGCCCTGGCGGGACGGGACTACCTGATGGGGGACCGGCCGAACGCCGCCGACCTCACCGTGGCCCCCTTCCTGCGCTACGCCGCCCTGGAGTCGGAGGCCTTCCCCGAGGGCCCCGCCCGGTTCATGGCCAGCAATCTGGACATAGGCCCCGCCTACCCGCGGACGCGGGAATGGGCCGGGCGCGTGATGGCGCTCGACCAGTCGCCCGCCACCGCCTGAGCGCCCTCGGCTCCGGCCGGTCCTCGTGATCGCGCCGGAGCCGCCACCCTTCCGCTCCACCGGACAGGCGAGGCAACTGGCGGTTGGAATGCACCATCGTGCGGCTCCTCCAAAGGTGTAGGTCTACACGGTTCGGATGGTCAGGAGAGCCGCACCGCCTGTCAGGGCAGGTTCTAAAGCTCGGATCGGCAGTGAGTTAGGAATGGTACGCCCGACGCGATTCGAACACGTGACCTTCTGCTCCGGAGGCAGACGCTCTATCCAGCTGAGCTACGGGCGCACTCACAATTCCGGGCGGACAGGATAGCCCGGTCCCTGCCCCCTGGATAGGGGCTATCCCAGGGCCTAATGGTTGGGGAAAGCCCGTTACCGAGCGGGTTTTGCCCGCTTAACCATGCCTAGGAAGCCCGAATAGCCGCGTCCCCCCTCGGATCCGTGCTAAGGTGGTTTTCCCCCTGGATCCCCAGCCACAACAGATTCTCATGCGCCTCGGACCCCTGTCCTTCGCCGGTTTTGGCTTCGCGGCCCTGGCCGCGGGGTTCGGTCTGCTCTCCGCTCCTGCGGAGCTGGCGGCCAGCAGCACCGGCCTCACCGCGCTCGCGGACACCGACGGCGACCTGCTCGACGACGCCCTTGAGCTGCGTCTGGGCACCGACCCGAGCCAGGCCGACCGAGACCAGGACGGGCGCAGCGACCTCGAGGAGTACTTGCTGGGTTCGGATCCGAACGTCTACGAAGAGCCCCAGAACCTCCCGAACGGCTTCTCGACCATGGCCTTCGAGGTCTACCAGGTCGGCCCGGACTTCATCCTTGAGTTCTATGCCCTGGTCACCGACCGGGTCCACTCGCTGGAGATCTGCCGCGCCCTCCTGAACGAGGAGAGGGTCTACCGCTGGAGCGAGCTCGTGCCCTACCAGGTCGACGTGGTGCGCTCCTCGACCAGCCTCAGCGGCTTCGACGTCCAGCGCGCCCGCCTGCGGGTGGATAGCGCCTGGGTCGACCAGCATCCCTCCCTCGCCTTCGGCGCCATCGCCGTGATCGACCAGGTGATGCTCGCCGATTCGGTGCAGCTGACCCACTCCGGCGGCTACCTCGCCGAGTTGAACTTCCGGCTCAACGAGGGAGGCACCCGGGCCTCGCTCGGCTCGAACACCCACATCGGCGTGGCCGAGCTCTCCGGCGGCAGCTCCGCGGCGGGTGGCGGGCAGAAGGCGGGCGGCCTGGTCCCGGTCGACCCGGGCGCCGGCGGATCCACGACCGGCAGCTCCGATGAGATCTGCGTCCAGACCCTGGTGCCGATCGCCAACCTCGGAGGCGGCCGGGTCCAGTACGTGGTGGCCGATGCCGGCTGCGATCCCGAGCCGGGTTCGGTCTGCATGCCTGGCTGCGCCCTGACCAAGGACGACACGATCATCGGCATCGACGTCATCGGGCTGCTCGGCGGTTGATCCGCCTAAATCCCTTTCAACAAGGGATTTCCAAACTCCGTCGCGCTCCCTGGGAGGGCGGCGGAGTTTTTCCGTCTTCCCAGGACAATAGCCCGGGGGTTTGCCCCAAGCCATGGCTTTTCCTAGGCTTAGGGCAGTTACCAGAAACTTGGAACCCGCTCGACTCCGAAGCCGTCGAAACAAGGTGCACCTTTGACCGATTCCGATCTGGAACTGGTCAAACGGTGCCAGCGAGCCCGTGGGCGTGCCTTCGAGGCGGCGTACCGCGAGCTCTACGATCTTTACAGCACCCGGATCTTCACGATCTGCTTGCGGGTCACCGGAAACGAGGAAGACGCCCTCGACGCCGCCCAGGAGACCTTGGTCACCCTGGCGCGACGGATGAAGGATTTCGCCTTTCGCAGCCGGTTCTCGTCCTGGGTCTACCGGATCGCGGTCAACGCCGCGATCGACATCCGCCGCCGCCGCCTGGCCGGTCAGCGCGGATCCGTCACGACGGTTCTGGCCTCCGGCGACTCCGACCCGCTCGCAGAGGCTGCCGCCAAACCAGAGCGTTCGGACCCCCTGACCAACCTGACCGAGATGGAATCGGCCCAGGCGGTCCGGCAGGCTCTGGCCAGCATCAATCCCCGCTTCTCCTCCCTGCTCGTCCTCCGCTACATGGAGGACCTCAGCTACGAAGAAATCGCCGACGTCCTGGTCTGCAACCTGGGCACCGTGAAATCCAGACTCAATCGCGCTCATGCGGCCCTCCGCGAGTACCTCACCCGTCAGGGAGAGGACCCCGCGGGGACCTGATCACGATTCTCCCTCCCCTTCACCCCAGTGGAAAACCACCCCGAACCCGACCGTCTGCCCGAGCGCCTGGAGGCCTCCCTCCGGCAATTGGGAGGCGTACGCGCGCCGGACGAGCTCTGGCGCCGGGTGGCTCTTGGCATCTCTGAACCGGTCGAAGCGCCGGCGGAGCTCTGGGACCGGGTCGAGCCCGAGGTCCGCGCTGCCGGACGGCCTCGGCCGGTCCTGGTGTTCCGGCGGGTCGCCGCCGCTGCCGCCGTCGTGGCAGTCTTCGCCCTCGGTTTCCTGCTCAGCGGCCGGGACAAGCCGGTCTCCTCCCAGCCGGCCTTCGCCTATTTCGAGCGGGTCGAGCTGCGCGACTCCTACCTCTCCCGCTCCATCCCGATCACGGTCCAGGAGGACCAGCTCTCCCCGGCCGCCCGGATGCTGGCCGGATCCATGGGCGCCGCGGTGGAGGGCCGGCTGTGAACCCGCTGCGCGCCCTGCCGGTCCTGGCCCTCGCCCTCGGCCGCGGCCCCTGCTTCCGGTCCGGCCCGCCTCCCCCCCTGCGGTGCCTCTCCCCCGAC
>JACNJP010000110.1 GCA_014382465.1 Planctomycetota bacterium | reverse complement strand
CGCGCGACCGCCTGTCCCGGCAAGGCGACCGGCCGAGCGGAATCACTCCCGCCCCACACCCGGCGCCCCGGGAGGAGAACGGGATGGACCCAGCGACAGCAACCGCGCCACACGCCCGCCGGCGGCCGCGGCGCCGGGAGGTCGGCGGGGAGCTCCACCGCGGCCTGACCCTCCGTGAGGGCATGTTAACCTTCCAGCAGAGGATGAAGTCCGCTGCTGACCGTCCGCTGCTCCGCCCCGGCACCGCGCTCGCGCTCGGCTCCGGCAGCGCCCGCGGCCTGGCCCACATCGGCGTCCTGCGCGTGCTCCACGAGGCGCGAATCCCGGTCCGCGGCATCGCCGGCACCAGCATCGGCGCCGTCATCGGCGGACTCCACTGCGGCGGCGCCCTCGACGCCTACGAGTCCCTCATGCGCGGCCTCGACCGCCAGGGGGTGGTCTGGTTCCTCGACCCGGTGCTGCCGACCTCGGGCTTTTTCGGCGGCAGCCGCACCACCCGCGTCATCCAGACCCTGCTCGGCGACCGCCGCATCGAGCTCCTGCCGATGGATTTCTGCGGCGTGGCCACCGACCTCGCCACCGGCCACGAGATCCGCCTGCGCACCGGCAGCCTGGTGCGCGCCATCCGCGCCAGCTCGGCCATCCCCGGCGTGTTCACGCCGGTGCGAATCGACCGCCGCTGGCTGACCGACGGCGGCGCCGTCGCCCCGGTCCCGATCGGCGCCGCCAAGCAGCTCGGCTTCCGCCACTCGATCGCCGTCGACCTGCACGCCGCCAGCTTCCCCGAGCCGCCGCTGCCGGACGCCCACCTCGTCCCGGGCGAGATCCCGCCGGTCGCGGAGCTGCCGCCGCTGGAGCCCCTGCCGCTGGACCAGGAGGCGGTCGAGCGGGCCCGCGAATTCCTCAAGGAGACCGCCGGCCTGGTCGGCGAGGCCCGCAAGCGGGTCGCTGACCGCGCAGTCCGCTTCTGGCACCGCTTCACCGGCCGGCCCGAGGACAAGGCCCCCGGCCTCGCGGACATCGTCGGCGACTCGATGGCCTTCGCCCAGCTGGCGGTCTCGCGGCTGGCGCTGGAGCTCGACCCGCCCGACCTGGTGCTCAAGCCGCGGCTCCCGGGGATCGGCCTGTTCGACTTCCACCGCGCCGCCGAGGTCATCGCCGAGGGGGAGCGGGTGACCCGCGAGGCCTGGGACCAGGGCCGCCTCGACCGGATGATCGCCGGCGCCGAGCCGAAGCAGAAGCGGTGGTTCCGCGCCGACGCATGATCTCCCTCCTCCTCTCCACCCTGCTCCTCCCCGCGCCGCCCCGGCAGGACCCGCCCGAGCCGCCGCTGGAGGAGCAGGTCGATCGCGCCATCGCGCGCGGCGTCACCTGGCTGCTCGAGCAGCAGTACCCGGACGGCAGCTGGCTGAGCTGGACCGACCAGAACTTCATCGGCGGGCCGACCGCGCTGGTGGCCTACTCGCTGCTCAAGTCGGGCCTGCCGAAGGAGCACCGCAGCATCGAGCTGGCCCTCGAGTTCCTGCGGCTGCATCCGCCGACCCAGACCTACGACGCCGCCGTCCGCTGCCTGCTGCTCGGCTCCATCGATCCCCAGCTCTACGCCGAGCGCATCGAGCGCGCCGCCGACATCTTCTTCGACCACCACGCCGACCGCTTCACCTACACCCGGGTGATGCGCAACCAGCCGGGCGGCGACCTCTCCAACACCCAGTTCGCGATCGTCGCCCTGGCGGCGCTCGACGAGCTCGGCTGGCGCCGCGACGACAAGTTCTGGGAGAAGATGGGCGAATTCCTGGTCAAGGACCAGAAGGCCGACGGCAGCTTCTCCTACCACCCGGGCGGCGCGCCGACCATGACCATGACGCTGGCCGGCTACGGCTGCCTCGCCGCCACCCACCGGGTCCTGGAGAGCCGCAAGGCGCGCGCCAAGACCCTGGAGCCGCTGCGGCAGGCGATGGCCACCTCCGAGGAGTGGCTCGACCTCAACTGGCTCGGCGAGCAAGAGTGGACCGGCGAGAACGGCCTCAACCGCTGGGGCTTCTACGCCTGGTACGGCATGGAGCGGGCTGGAGCCTTCTCGGGGCGGGAGCGCATCGGCGGCCACGACTGGTACCAGGACGGCGCCCGTCTGCTGGTCGCCAAGCAGAACCGCGACGGCACCTGGTCCGACCCCTGGGGCAACCAGCCGACCAACACCCCCTTCGGGCTCCTGACCCTCTCGCGCGCCACCGCCAAGGTCGGCACCGGCGGCGCCCCGCGGACCGGGTTGTGGGAGAAGCGCTGGTCGAACGCCGACGCCGGCCGGAGCGACCTGCTGATCACCGCCGCCGGCGCCCCCGACTGCCGCGCCTTCCTCGCCGGCTTCCACCCCGAGGTCGTCGAGCTCTACACCTTCGAGGGCGACGCCCAGCCGCGCGTGAGCCGCTTCGCCTGGCTGCTCGACGGCCGGGAGATCCAGGTCTTCCGGCCCGACCAGCCGGAGGTCCTGGCCCGTCAGCAGGCGCCGCCGCGCTACCCGGTCGAGGTCCCGCTGCAGGGGAACGGCACCCACCTGCTCGAGGCGACCGCCTGGCTGGCGATCCCCGGCAGCGAGGATCCGGACGACGTGGTCCAGGTGGTGTCGGGGCCGCTGGCGCTCAAGGTGCACGGCCTGGTGACCGAGGCCGACCGGGAGCAGATCCGCCAGCTCGAGCGCTCCATCCAGGTCGACCTGGACGACCCCTCCCAGCTGGCCGCTTCGAGCGAGGAGGGCGGGCAGTCCAACGGCGTGGCGCGCGCCTTCGACCGCTTCCAGGGCAGCCGCTGGCTGGCCAAGCGCGAGGACGCCGAGCCATGGATCCGGCTGGTCCCCAAGCAGGCGATGCGGGTGGCCGGGGTCCGCCTGCTGCCGGCCATGACCGGCCCCGAGATCGCCGGCTTCGACCTGGCGACGCGGGTCCAGGTGAGCGTCAACGGCCGCAAGCACGAGCTCCGGCTCGAGCCGAAGGACACCGCCGCCGGCACCGTCCTCGAGTTCAAGCGGCCGGTCCGCCTCCGCGAGCTCGAGGTGCGGGTGCTCGAGCGCCGCCCGGGGACCGACGCCAACAACGCCGGCCTGGTCGGCTTCCGCGAGATCCTGCTGCTCGACGAGGCCCGCTAGCCGCCGGCCTCAGGCCTCGCCGGCCGGCTTCCACGGGACGTCCACCACGCCGGCGCGCCAGTTCGCCACCCGCGCCAGCACGAACAGCCAGTCGCTGAGCCGGTTGAGGTAGGCCTGGTGCCGCGGGTCGACGTAGTCGTCGTTGGCCAGGGCGGCCACCGTCCGCTCGGCCCGGCGGCAGATGGTGCGCGCCAGGTGCAGCCGCGCGGCCGCCTGGCAGCCGCCGGGGACGATGAAGGACTTCAGCTCCGGCAGCTCCTCGGTGAAGCGGTCGATCTCGGCCTCGAGCACCCCGAAGGCGTCGGCGCGCCAGGCCGGCAGGTGGGCGCGGGTCGACTCGGAGGCCTCGGAGGGCGTCGCCAGCCACGAGCCGAGCGTGAACAGCCGCGCCTGCTCGCGCTGCAGGACGGC
>JACNJP010000111.1 GCA_014382465.1 Planctomycetota bacterium | reverse complement strand
GGGAGAGGGGACGGCGGGCGCGGCAGCGCCAACGCCGGCGGCGGGCGCGGGCGGGTCGCCCCGCGGGCGGATCCCGGCGAGTCCCGCGCCCGGGCCCGCGGCCGCGCCGCCGAGCTCGAGGGCTTCCGCCCGGCGATCCGGGCCGCCGGCAGCCGACCGGCGATGGCGCGCGGCGCCGATGACGGCGTCGACGAGGAGTTGCTCCGCGCGGTGCAAGAGCTCGGCTACGCCGCCGTCGGCCAGGACGAGGACGGCGGCGAAGTCCCGGTCCCCTTGGCGGTCACCGGATCGCCCGACCCGCTCGACCGCGCCGAGGAGCTGCGCCAGCTGAGCCGCGCCGGCAACCTGGCCAACAGCGGCGCGCTGGCCGAGGCCGAGGCCCTCTACGCCGAGATCGTCGCCGGCAACCCCGGCAACCTGTGGGCCCAGGAGATGCTCGGCTCGCTGCGGACCCTCCTCGGCCAGCACCAGCGGGCGCTGCCGCCGCTGATGGCGGTGGTGCGCGCCGGCCGCGGCACCGCCACCACCTTCGGCAACCTCGCCGGCTGCTACCGCGCCCTCGGCCAGGACGAGAAGGCCCTGCCGTGGCTGCGGCGGGCGCTGGAACGCAACCCCGAGCACCGCGGCGTCCGTCAGCACCTGGTCGAGGTGCTCGAGGGGCTCGGCCGCGCCGACGAGGCCGCGGGGCTGCGCTCCGGCGGCTGATCCCCGCCGGCCGGGGTCCGGATCCTCGGGTAGGCTTGAGGGTTCGACCGCCATGCTCGCCCTCCCCTCCCTGATCCTCGCTCTGGTGCCCCAGGGGCAGCCGGAGGTCCCGCTCAGCCTCTACACCGACCCGAATTTCCCGGCCGGGGTCGACTTCGGCCCGTCCACCGGCGTCAGCTTCGGCGACTGGGACGGCGACGGCTGGAGCGACGTCTTCTCCTTCTCCTCCGGCAGCCTGTGGCGCAACGAGTCGGGGCAGACCTGGAGCTTCGCCTACGACATGAACCAGGTGCTAACCGTCCCCGGCGTGCGCTACGGCTCGTCCTTCGGCGACTACAACAACGACGGCCTGCCGGACATCGGCACCGAGCCGCGCGAGGGCTTCTCCGACGACTGCTTCCACCTGCTGCGCAGCCTGCCGAACGGGCCGCGCTTCCTCGACGTCGCCGGCTTCCCGGGGATCCTCGACCTGCAGCCCTGCGGCGCCGACTCCGAGACCATCTCCTGGGCCGACGTCGACGGCGACGGCGACCTCGACCTCTTCCTGCCGGTCTACCCGCCGGCGGTCGGCAGCATCGACAACAAGTTCCTGCACAACCTCGGGCCGACCGGGCCGCGCGGGGAGTACCGCTTCAGCGAGAAGGCGGCCAGCGCCGGCCTGCTGGTGCCGCCGGGCAACGCCCGGCCCGAAGGCACCTGGTTCTTCGACTCCGACCGCGACGGCGACCTCGACCTCTACTCCAACGGCGGCCTCTACCAGAACCTGTCGGCCTACGACGCGCCGCTGTTCGAGTCGCTGCCGCCCGACTCCAGCGGCATCCGCAAGCGCGTCATCGTCGACGAGGGCACGGTCTTCGCCGACTTCGACATGGACGGCGACGACGACCTGCTGATCAGCTACACCGGCGTCCAGGGCCTGCGCATCTGGGAGGCGCGCGGCGACGGCAGCTACACCGACACGCCGACCGCGATCATCGAGGACTACCTGTCCGGGGCCGGCTTCGGCCTCTCCGGCGCCGACTGGGACATGGACGGCGACGTCGACCTGCAGGCCCAGCAGACCTACCGCCGCAACATGCTGGTCGAGACCGGCGTGGCCGAGTACCAGCTCCTGGCGACCTCCGGCATCGACCCCAACCACACCAACTCGGCGACCATCGCCTGGGGCGACTGGGACCACGACGGCGACCCCGACGCGGTGCTCGGCAACGGCGCCCGCGGCGGCTGGCTCTACCGGAACGACAGCTACGACGCCGCCTCCACCCTCGGCGAGCGCCGCGACCTGCGCGTGCGGCTGGTGCGCGACTCCGCCGCGGTCGCCCGCGGCCTGGAGACCGAATACGGCGCCTCGGTCGAGGTCCGCGTGCGCGGCGAGCAGGACGGCCCGCGCCGCCGCCAGCTCCTGTCGAGCGCCGCCGGCTACCTGACCCAGAACGAGTACGCGCTGACCTTCGCGCTGCCGCCCGACCCGGCGCCGGCCGACCCCAAGGAGGACGTCCGCTTCGACCTGTCGGTCGACTTCCCGAGCCTGCCGTCGGTCGGATACCGGCGCGTCGACAAGTTCGTCAACCCGGCGCTCGGCGGCATCGACCTGGCGGCGCTCGGCGCCGACCGCCAGATCGACGTCGCCCGCAGCGGCGCGGTCTCGCTGCACGGCTGCCTGCTGGCGCCGGCGCCGGCCGCCTCGGCCAGGCTGGTGACCACCGCCGGCGGGCTCGCGGTGCCGTCCGCCGTGGCCCTGCCCGGCCCGGTCCCGGCCGCCGACGACTGGTGGTTCGGCGGGGTCGAGATCGACACCGGCGCCGCGCTCGGACCGCTGGCGATCCGCGAGCTGATCGTCGACGGCCGGCTCGGCGCGCCGGTGGCCACCGCGCAGGGTCCGGCGAACATCCTGCTGTGGGACCTGAGCAACCCGGCCGGTCCGCAGCTCGCCGCCCACGGCGTCCTCGCCCACGCCACCGGCGTCAACAATCGCCGCGAGCACCTGCCGGTGGACATGCCGCTCGAGGCCGGCCGCCGCTACCGCCTGGTCGCGCGCCTGGCCGAGCACCGCGCCTCCCCCATCTCCGGCCCGGTGCCGCAGGGCGTCTTCACCCCCAACGGCGGCCTGCTCTACCGCGACACCGCGCCCGCCTCCGGCGCCGGGGTGGCCGCGGCCGTGACCGACCCCGCCAGCTTCTACCTGGCGGCTCGCATCGACCCCGCCCCGGTGCAGGGCTGGGTCGACCTCGGCAACGGCCTCGCCGGCGCCGCCGGAATCCCGGCGCTCGCCCTCAGCGGCGGAGCCGCTCCCGGCGACCCTGTCGACCTGCTGCTGACCCAAGCGGCCCCCAACGCCCCCGTCCGCGTGATCATCGGCTCCAGCGTCCGCTGCGCCGCCATCGCCGGCGGCTTCCTCGTCCCCACTCGCGAGCGGGTCCTCAAGAACCTCACCACCAGCGCCAGCGGCCAGCTCCACTTCCAAGGCCTGTGGCCCGCCGCCCACCCCCGCGGCGCCCCGCTGTTCGTGCAGGTGCTGGTCCAGGATCCGGGCGCCGCGCAAGGCGTGGCGGCATCAGCGGCGTTCGGGCGGCTGGGGCGGTAATCCCGCCTCTCGAGCCGCCGGCCGGCAGCGCCGCTGCTACGCTGATGGCCGACATGCGGCTTTCCCATTTCGGTTCCCTGTTGCCCCTGGTCTTCCCCGCCGGCTGCTCCGACGATGCCGCCGGTCCGACGCGCGAACCCGAGCTGCCGCTCGTCCTGCGCTTCGACTGGCCCGAGCCGGGACGGGTCGAAGTCCAGGAACTCGTACTAAAAGGCGCTTGGACTCTCAAGTGGCGCTACGACCTGACCTGGGAGCCGGAGCGGGG
>JACNJP010000112.1 GCA_014382465.1 Planctomycetota bacterium | reverse complement strand
CTCCAGGTGGGGCCGCAGCTCCTCGGCGCCGAGGGCGCAGTTGAAGCCGACCGCCGCCAGCGGGAAGTGGGCGATCGAGGTCCAGAAGGCCTCGACCGTCTGGCCCGACAAGGTGCGGCCGCTGGCGTCGGTGATGGTGCCCGAGACCACCACCGGCAGCGCCGCGCCGCGGGCCTCGAACAGCCGGCCGATGCCGAACAGCGCCGCCTTGCAGTTGAGCGTGTCGAAGACCGTCTCGACCAGCAGCAGGTCGGCGCCGCCGTCCATCAGGCCGCGGGCGGCCTCCTGGTAGGAGTCGGCCAGCTCGTCGAAGCTGACGCCGCGCATGCCCGGGTCCTCGACGTCGGGCGACAGCGAGGCGGTGCGGTTGGTCGGCCCCAGCGAGCCGGCGACGTAGCGCGGCTTGGACGGATCGGCGGCGGTGGCCGCGTCGGCCGCCCGCCGGGCGATCTCGGCGGCGGCGCGGTTGATGGCGTAGCAGTGGGCCTCGACCCCGTAGTCGGCCTGGCTGATGCTGGTGGCGGTGAAGGAGTTGGTCTCGATCAGGTCGGCGCCGGCGTCCAGGTACTGGCGGTGGACCGACTCGACCACGTCCGGTCGCGTCAGGCACAGCAGGTCGTGGTCGCCCTTCAGGTCCTGCGGGTGGTCGCGGAACAGCTCGCCGCGGTAGTCGGCTTCCTCCAGGCCGTGGGATTGGATCAGGGTGCCGGTGGCGCCGTCGAGCACCAGGATGCGCTGCTCCAGCAGCTCGGCCAGGGCGGGGCGGTGGGGGGCGGGGCTCATGCCGATTGCTGGATGGCCTCGATGACCTCGAGCGCCGGCTGGACCTGGTTGAAGGGCGCGGCGATCTGGAAGCCCTGGACCATGGACGAGATCCGGCCGACGGTCTCGGCGGCGATGGCGACCCCCTCCGCGGCCGGGTTGCCGGCCTCGTCGGCCCGCCGCATCCGCTCGATGACCGCGTCGGGCACCACCACGCCGGGTACCTCGCTGGCGAGGAACTCGGCGTTGCGCAGGCTGCGCAGCGGCCACAGCCCGGCCAGCACCGGAGGGTGGCCGTCGGGCAGCGCGGCCAGGGCGGCCTCGAGGGCTTCGGCGTCGAACACCGGCTGGGTGATGAAGAAATTCACGCCCGCCAGCGCCTTCCAGCGGAAGCGCGACAGCTCGCGCTGCAGGTCGACCGCGGTGTGGTTGAAGGCCGCGCCGAAGCAGAAGTGGGTCTGGGCCTTCATGGCGTTGCCGCCGAGGTCGAGGCCGTGGTTGAGGTGGTCGATGACGTTGCACAGCCCGATCGAGTCGACGTCGAAGACCGCCGTCACGTCGGGGTAGTTGCCCTTGTAGGGCGGGTCGCCGGTGATCACCAGCAGGTTGCGCAGGCCGAGGGCCTCGGCGCCCATCAGGTCGGACTGCATGCCGAGCAGGTTGCGGTCGCGGCAGCAGTAGTGGACCAGGGTCTCGAGGCCGACCTCGCGCTCCAGGATCACGGCGGCGGCGGTGTTCGACAGCCGCGCCGAGGCCCGCGGGCCGTCCGGCAGGTTGACGCAGGTGGCGCCCGCCTCCTTGATCGCCTGGGCGGCCTCGATGACCCGGCTCATGTCCGGAGTGTGCGGCGGCAGCAGCTCGACGCTGATCGACCGCCCGCCGCTCCTCAGCTCCCGGCCGAGCTCCGACCGCTGCTCCAGCGGCAGCGGCCGCAGCGGCCGCTCGGCCACCACCTCCGCGCGGGGGCGCGTGCCGCTCGGCGGCGGCGCCGAGACGGTGCCGGCCTGGAAGCCGCGGGCGGCGCCGGCCAGCGCGCGGACGTGCTCGGGCGTGGTGCCGCAGCAGCCGCCGACGATGTGGCCGCCGGCCTGCAGGAAGCGCCGGGCGAAGCGCGCGAAGTAGTCGGAGCTGGACTCGAAGAACACCCGGCCGTCGACCTCGCGCGGCATCCCGGCGTTGGGCCGCGCCGACAGCGGCAGCTCGGTGACCTGGGCCATGCGCAGCGCGCCCTCGAGCACCGCCCGCGGCCCGGTGGAGCAGTTCAGGCCCAGGGCGTCGGCGTCGGCCCCTTCGAGCAGGCCGGCGGCGGTCTCGACCGTGGTGCCGAGCAGGGTGCGGCCCGAATTCACGACCGTGATGTGCGCCAGCGCCGGCTTGTCGCTGACGGCGCGGATGCCGCGGAGGCACTCGACCGCCTCATCGACGTTGCTGAAGGTCTCGAGGCTGAAGCCGTCCACCAGCGGCGCCAGGCGCGCCGCCACCTCCTGGAAGGCGATGCGCGCCTCGAGCTTCGAGATCCGCCCGAGCGGCTCGATCTGCGGCCCCAGGGGGCCGATCGCGCCGAGCACGAAGCCGCGGTCGCCGGCCGCCTCGCGCGCCAGCCGCGCCGCCTCCTCGAGGATCTGCTCCAGCTCCTGCTCGCGGTGGAACTTGTCGAGCTTGTAGCGGTTGGCGCCGAAGGTGTTGGTCTGGACTCCCTGGGCGCCGGCCTCGAGGAAGGCGGCGTGGATCTCGCGCACCCAGTCCGGGTGCTCGAGGCAGGCGGCCTCGAAGCAGTCCTGGAAGGACAGGCCGCGCTCGTTGAGCGAGGTGCCCATGGCGCCGTCGAGCACCAGCACGCGGTGGCGCAACCGCTCGCGCAGGGTCTCGGGTTCGTGGCGGGGGTTCATGGCCGTCTCAGCTCCTCGGGGGACGGAGGGACAGGCCTTTCCACCATGTTCGGACGGCGGGCGCCGTCCAGGACTTGCCACCTTCGTTCCGGTCGGGGCCGGAAGCGGGTTGGCCGGGCATCGCAGGGCCTGTCCCTCCGCCCGTCTTCATGGGAAGGAGAGCATAAGGAGAAAGTGCCGTGGCTGCCAGCGGCATGCCTCCGAATCACGGGACGGGCCCGGCCAGGAGAACGGCGGCGCCGGGCCCCATCCGAGAGGGAGGCCATTCCCCAGGCGGGGGAGGTGACCTAGTATTGGCCACGAAGTCGCAGCGGAATCCCTGCCGCGACCCTTCACCCAAGGCAATGGCCAAGCACAAGATCGGATGGATGCCGGGCGACGGCGTCGGCAACGAAGTGATGGACGCGACCAGGACCGTGCTCGACGCCGTCGGCTTCGAAGCCGAGTACGTCCCTCTCGACATCGGCTGGGATTACTGGTGCCAGGAGGGCGACGCCCTGCCCGAGCGCACCCTCGCCGGCCTGCGCGCCTGCGACGCGGCGCTGTTCGGCGCCATCACCTCCAAGCCCAAGGCCGAGGCCCAGGCGGAGCTCGCCCCAGAGCTCCAGGGCAAGGGCCTGGTCTACCGCAGCCCGATCGTGCGCATGCGGCAGATCTTCGACCTCTACACCAACCAGCGGCCGTGCCGGGCCTTCGCCGGCAACCCGCTCAACTACCGCGACGATATCGACCTGGTGGTGTTCCGCGAGAACACCGAGGGCCTCTACGGCGGGGTCGAGGGGCGCCCCGTCGACGGCCCGATCCGCCAGGCGCCCCAGGCGCACCCGCACTTCAAGCGCTTCTCCCGCCTGCCGCCCCCCAAGATGAGCCTCTCCCCGCGCCTCCTCACCCCGGGCGGCCCCCGCCCC
>JACNJP010000113.1 GCA_014382465.1 Planctomycetota bacterium | reverse complement strand
GGGCGCGCGGCAAGGCGGCAAGGAGCATCAGGGGGCCGGGGCCGCCGCGCGTCGGCCCGAGGGCGAACGGCGTATAGGTGCCGGCGATCAGCAGGTAGATGGCGACGTGGTCGGCCACCTGCAGGCGGCGCTTCCAGGTCACGCCGCGGACCCCGTGGTAGAGCGCCGAGGAGGCGTAGAGCAGGATCACCGAGCCGCCGAAGATGGCGCAGGCGACGACCAGGGCCGGGTCCTCCCGCAGCGCCGAGTAGGCCACCAAGAAAACCGTGGCGACCACGCCGAAGAGCACCCCGAGGCCGTGGGTCAGGCTGTTCACGACCTCCTCGAGGGCCGACTGCCCGGAGACCGGGTTCAAATCGGCGGCGCTGGCGGAGCTGGGCAAGGTGTCCCCCTCTATCGGCTGTTCCTCCCTGGGGAACGGCGAATATCATGCCCGACCCGATGACACGCGTCCTCATCCTCTACACCGGCGGGACCGCCGGCATGGGCAAGGAGCCCGGCCAGGGTTACCGGCCCATCCCCGGCTTCCTGGAGAAGATGATGCGCCGCATCCCGCTGTTCCAGGAGCCCGAGGTGCCGGCCTGGGAGATCCACCAGTACGACCCGCTGCTCGACAGCTCCGACATGCGGCCGCGCCACTGGTCGCGGATCGCCCGCGACATCCAGGCCGCCTACGAGGACTACGACGGCTTCCTGGTGGTGCACGGCACCGACACCATGGCCTACACCGCCTCGGCGCTCAGCTTCATGCTGCGCGGCCTGCGCAAGCCGGTGCTGCTGACCGGCTCGCAGATCCCGCTCAGCGAGACCCGCAACGACGCCCTCGACAACCTGCTGACGGCGCTGCTGCTGATCGGCCGCTTCCACGACCGCCTGGCCGAGGTGTGCGTCTTCTTCGACAACACCCTCTACCGCGGCAACCGGACCACCAAGATCCACACCGAGGGCTTCGACGCCTTCGCCTCGCCCGACTTCCCGCCCCTCGGCGAGGTCGGGATCGACTTCGAGCTGAACCAGGGCCTGCTGCGGCCGCGGCCGGACGCCGCCCGCGAGCTCAAGGTCTGCGAGATCGGCGAGACGACCGTCGGCGCCTTCCGGGTCTTCCCCGGCCTGCGGGTCAGCTTCCTCGAGGCGCTGCTGGCGCCGCCGGTGCAGGGCCTGGTGCTCGAGTGCTTCGGCGCCGGCAACGCCCCCACCGATCCTGAGCTGATGGCCGCGCTGCGCGCCGCCCGCGACCGCGGCGTGGTGGTGGTGGCGGTGCCGCAGCCGCTCTACGGCGCCGCCAACCTCGAGCTCTACGCCAACGGCCGCGCCCTGCTCGAGGCCGGCGTCGTCAGCGGCCGCGACATGACCGTCGAGGCGGCCCTGGCCAAGCTGTTCTACCTCTACGCCCGCGGCTTCGGCCCCCAGCAGGTCCGCTCCCAGGTCCAGCTCGACCTCCGCGGCGAGCTGACCGAACCCTAGGAAGGTGTCAGGCTCGCTCGAAGGGTTTCCGAGCCCGTCGAGCGAGCCTGCCGGGAGGGATCAGTTGACGGTGATCGAAGCGCTCGGCTTGTAGGTGGTCCGGGCCTTGTCCTGGAGCTGGGCGGAGAAGCTCCAGTTGGACCGATTGGGAGGCAGGCCGCTCAGGTCAAAGGCGCCGGTCCAGGTGCCGTCCCCGTTGTTGGTGAAGTTCTGACGCACCTTGTCCTTGCCGCTGCGGAGCTGCCAGTACTCGCGCCGCATGTTGTTGAAGTCGATCTGGTCGCTCCAGACGATCATGTAGAGCGTGTCATCGCGGCTGAAGCTGCGGTCGTCAGTCGAGAAGTTCGCGTTCTTCGACAGGATGAAGCCCTGGCCGGTGTAGCCGCCACCGCCCGGTTCATCGACCGTGACGTAGCCGGTCTTGGGCATCGTGTCCTGGCCGTAGGCGTTGCTCACTACCAGCGTGACGCTGTAGGTGCCGGCGGCGCTGTAGGTGTAGCTCGGGTTCTGCTGGGTCGAGCTGCCGCCGTCGCCGAAGTCCCAGCTCCAGGCCGTCGGGCCGCGGGTCGAGAGGTCGCTGAAGTCGACCACCAGCGGCGCGGTCCCGGTCACCGGAGTGCCGCTGAACTCGGCCACCGGCGGCAGCCCGCCGCCGCCGCCGTTGGCGGCCACCATGGCGTTGTTGACGTTGACCCGGCCGTAGGACCAGGTGTTGTCGACCCCGGCGGCGCCCTTGTCGTCGCAGCTGCTCTTGAGCAGCGCCTCGACCTCGTTGGGCGTCAGGTTCGGATCGGCCGACCAGATCAGCGCGATCAGGCCGGCGGTGATCGGCGTGGCGAAGCTGGTGCCGCTGACGGAGGCGTAGGAGCTGTTGCTCGAGCTGTTGGTGGTCCAGATGCCCACCCCCGGCGCCATCAGGTCGACGTAGGGTCCGTAGGCGGTGAAGTAGGCCAGGTTGTCGCCGCTGTCGGAGGCCCCGACCACGATCATGTCGTCGGCGTCGCGGTTGCCGTAGGTCAGGTAGCGGCCGTCATTGCCCGCCGCCCACACCAGCAGCCCGCCCTGCGACTTCAGGTAGGTGGCGGTGGTCAGCGGCGAGGCGCTGTCGCCGCCGGTGTAGCTGACGCTGGCGACGCGGTCGCCGGCGTCTACCGCGGTGCGCGCGGCGTGGGTCAGGTCGGACTGGTAGGCGCCGCCGCCGGAGCTGTTCGAGACCCGCATCATGCGGTGCGACAGGTTCCAGCCGACGCCGCTGACGCCCTTGCCGTTGTTCCCGTTGGCGGCCGCGGAGCCGGTGCAGTTGGTGCCGTGCGAGTGGACCGGGCCGATGTTGCCGCCGGCTGATTCCCACACCCGGTCGACGGCGTTGTAGCCCTCCATCCGGTGCAGCAGCAGGTCCTCGTGGGTGGTCAGCACGCCGGTGTCGCAGATCGCCACCGTGACGCTCGGGTTGCCGGTGTGCAGGTCCCAGCCGGCCGCCGAGTTCATGCGGTTGGCGGCGTGATGCCACTGGTCGCCGAAGCGCGGGTCATTGGGGACGCCGACCGGGAACAGCAGCCAGTCCGGCTCGACGTACTGGAAGTCGCCGCTCGCCAGGAGGTTGGCGGCGACCAGGTTCTCGTGGGAGCCGGCCGGCACGTGGAACAGGTACTCGTCGGTCTCCGGCACGTACTCGCGGACGGCGAAGGCTTCCACCGCCTGGCGGGCGGCGGCGATGCGCGCCTGGGCGGCGGAGGCGCCGAGGCCGCGCGCGGCCCAGGCCTCGGCCTGGACCGGCCGCGCGATCAGGCGGCCGCTGAACTCGTGGTCGCCGGGGACCGCCTGGAAGCGGACCGCCGGGCCGGCGTCCGACTACTGGGGGGCGGCCGTCAGCGGGGCCGCGGCGCCGATGGAGCCGAGGGTGAGCAGGAGCGAGAGGGCGGGGATCGTCGTTCGGGCACTCATGGGGAGGATGGCCGTATCGAGGGGGAGGCGCCGGAGCGCCGGGGGGGGGTCGGGGGATCGCGGGAGGGGGCGGCCCGCGAGGCCAAGCGACAGGAAAAGGGCCCGGCCGGCTCGCCTCAACAGGCGGCCGCGCGGATCCGGCCGAGGCAAC
>JACNJP010000446.1 GCA_014382465.1 Planctomycetota bacterium | reverse complement strand
CGCCGAGCGCCCGCGGCGGGGACGGGGTGTGCGGAGAGGTGGGCACGATCCCCCAGGCCGGGGGCATGAGCGGCACCCGCCCCGAGTTCGCATTCGGGCTGCCGGTGGACGCCGACGGCAGCTTCTACCTGGCCTTGAACCTGGGCTTCTGGCGCCCGGAGTGGTGGCACGGGATGTCCAAGGCGCGCCACCGCGGCTGGATCCTCAAGGTCTCGCCCGAGGGCGAGGTGACGCCGGTGGCCTGCGGCGCCCGCAGCCCCTGCGGCCTCGGCCTGACCGCCGCCGGCGACCTGTTCTACACCGACAACCAGGGCGACTGGATGGCCAGCTCGCCGATCTTCCACGTCCGCCAGGACGCCTTCTTCGGCCACCCGGCCTCCTTGCGCTGGACCGAGGACTACCAGGCCCGCGGCGCGATCCCGTCGAGCACCGTGCCGCCCGAGCGGGAGCGCACCGACGCCGCGGTGTGGCTGCCGTACGCCTGGTCGCGCTCCACCGGCAACCTGGTCGAGGACGCCACCGGCGGCCGCTTCGGCCCCTTCGGCGGCCAGCTGTTCGTCGCCGAGCTGACCAACGGTCTGGTGCTGCGGGTGCAGATGGAGCAGGTGCGCGGCCAGTGGCAGGGCGCCGCCTTCCGCTTCCGCGACGAGATCGGCTCGGTGGTGCGGGTGGCCTTCGCCCCGGACGGCCGCACGCTGATGTGCGGCATGACCAACCGCGGCTGGGGCGGCCGGGCGCCCGGCCACGGCCTGGCGCGGCTCCGCTGGAGCGGCGAGACGCCCTTCGAAATGCGGCGGGTGTCGCTGCGCCAGGACGGCTTCGAGATCGAGTTCACCCAGGAGCTGTCGCCGGCGTCGATGGTCGCCTTCGTCGGCGCCGAGGCCGAGCTCTACGACTACAACTGGTGGTGGGACTACGGCTCGCCGCAGCAACGTTTCGCCCCGCTGACGATCAGGAACCCCGCCCTGCTGGCGGACCGCCGCACCATCCGGATGGAGATCGATGGCCTCGAGCCCGGGCGCGTCGTCCGCCTACGGCTCCCGGGAGTCAGCTCCGCCGACGGCGAGCCGCTGCTCCACGACAGCTTCCACTACACCATCAACCAGATGCCGGAAGGGCCGCTCAGCAGCGCCAAGGTCGCCAAGCGAGTGGCGCCGCCCGCGCCCAAGGGGACCGGCTCCGAGGGCTGGCTGCACCTGACCTGGGGCGAACCCTTCGACCGCTGGCAGCAGAACGGCTGGCGGCTGGCCGACGCCAACCTGGACCCCGCCGATCCGCGCGCGCTGGTCACCGAGCCGGGCAACGGCGCGCTGGTCAACGACCAGGCCAGCGGTGACCTGGTCTCCCGGCAGGAATTCGGCGACTGCGAATTCAGCTTCCGCTTCATGCTGCCCGAGGGCGGCGACAGCGGGCTCTACCTCCAGGACCGCTACGAATTGCAGCTCGTCGACGACCCCGGGCAGTGCGCCGGCATCGTCGGGGTCAAGGGACCTCGCGTGCAGGACGCCTACCGCGGCGCCGGCCAGTGGCACGAGGTCACCGGGCGCTTCTTCGCGCCGCGCTTCGGCGCCGACGGCCAGAAGACTCGCAACGCCCAGTTCGAGTCGGTGGCCATAGACGGCGTCATGGTGATCGGCGCGGCTGAGCTGGACGGTCCGACCGGCGGAGGGAAGCCGGGCGAGGTGGCTCGTGGCCCGCTTCGCTTCCAGGCCGGCGCCGGACTCGCCTGCGTCGGCGACGTCCGCGTCCGTCCGCTCGCCGAGTCCGCCGCCGGGGGCGAAGCCTTGCTGGACGGCGAGGGGTTCGACGGCTGGCAGCCGCTCAGCGCCGGCGACGCCCGGCTGGCCGCGCCGGCCATCCCGGCCGGCTCCTTCACGCTGCGGCTGCGGGCCCGAGTGGACGGCGAGGCGGAAGCCGGCCTGCTGCTCCGCGCCGCCGACGGCCGCGAGCTGCCGGTGGTCCTGGCCGGCCCTGACGGCGGTCCGCGGCTCGGCAGCCTGCCGGCCCGCCCGCAGCTCGCCGACCTGGTGCCGGCCGGGACCGCCTTCGAGCTGGTGCTGCAGGTGGAGGCGGCGGCCGGCGGCTCCACGCTCCGCCTGCTGCTGAACGGCGCCGAGCTGGCGCGTTCGGTGCCCGTCCCGGTGGCCCCGGCCGCCGGCGGCCTCGAATTCTGGAGCCGCGGCGCCGGAGGCCTGGCGCTCGAATCCCTGGAAGTCATCCAGGAGTGACCGGCGCCGGTGGCGGCTTGCGCGGTCCGTGGCGGCCTGCGCGGCCCGTGGCGGTGGACGCGGGCCGGGCGGTGGGCCAGGATCGGGGCGGTGTCCAAGCTCCCGCTCCCGATCCTGCTGGCATTCTTGGGCGGCTGCGCCGTCCCCGCGACCGGCGGACCGGAGCCGTGGATTGACCTGTCTCCGAGGCCCGGGCAGGACGGCCTCGGCGGCTGGGAATCCGTCTCCTTCGGCGGCGAGGCGGAGGTCGAGCGGACCGGGAGCGGGCTGCGCTTCGGCTACGGCGTCGCCCTCACGGGAGTCCGCTGGGCCTCGCCGGAGCTGCCGGACGGCCGGCCGCTGCCGCGGGAGGACTACGAGCTCGAGGTGGTGGCGGTCCGGCTCGGCGGCGCCGACTTCTTCTGCGGCCTGAGCTTCCCGGTGGGGGACGGCGGGCTCAGCCTGATCCTCGGCGGCTGGGGCGGATCGCTCTGCGGCCTGTCCTGCATCGACGGCGCCGACGCCTCGGCCAACCCGACCACCCGCTACCGGCGCTTCGAGTCCGGGCGGCCGTACCGCGCCCGGGTGCGGGTCCAGGGCGGCCGGGTGGCGGTGTGGCTCGACGACGAGGCCCTCTACGCCCTGCCGGTGGCGGGTCGGCGCCTGGAGCTGCGGGCCGAGATCCGGCCCGGCGGGCCGCTCGGCGTCGCCAGCTTCCAGACCGCCGCCGAGATCCGGTCGCTAAGGATCCGGCGCCTGCCGCCGGTTGGGCGGGAGGCGCCGGAGCGGAGCCGGTAGTCCGCGCTGGGACTACTGGACGACGCTGTCGATGATGTTCGACACCAGGCCGGACTGGCAGGACTGCATCCAGACGTGCACGCCGGCGGCCCCGGCCGGGACCGGCAGGGTCCACGAGCCCGCGCCGCTGCCGTTGAGGACGATGCCAGAGCCGCCCTGCACCGGGTTGGACAGCCCGAGGGTGACCCCCAGCTGCGGCACCGGGAAGGAGCCGAGGCCCTGCAGCGAGTAGGCCAGGTAGGCCGCGGCGCCGGCGGCGCCGTTGGCCACCGACATCGTCGCCGAGGTGCCGGCCGTCAGCGTGGTGCTCGACAGGGTGAAGCTGCCGCCGCCGCCGAGGTGGCTGCCGTCGTTGCCGAAGACGCGCAGCTCGAAGTTGGTCCAGGTGCCGGTGGTGCCGGCCTGGCGGTCGGAGACGTGGACCTTCCAGTCGCCGCTGGCGAGCTCGTCCCAGTGGCGCAGCGAGGTCAGGATGTAGTTGGTGAAGTTGTTCTGGCTGTCGCTTCGGACCTTGGTCAGCGCCGACAAGGTGCCGTCCGGCGAGCTCAGCTCGACGCGGATGTCGCCGACGTTGTTGTGGCTGATGTTCACCACCAGCTCGACCGCCTCGCAGTAGATGCCGGCCGGCACGTTGACCATCCGGTCGATCCCGACGGGGTTGTTGTCCGGCAGCGCCTGGTTGACCGACACGACGCCGGAGCTCCAGCTCTGCTCGGCGCTGACGTTGGTCCAGCCCTGGGCCAGCTGGGTGGCGTCGTTGGCCTCGACCGCGCCGAAGCCGAAGTTGTAGTTGATGTCGTGGCCGGCGCCGTTGAGCTCCCACTGGTTGTTGGTCGGGTCGCACTTGCGCGCCGAGTGGATCAGGACGTGCTGGACGTCGCGCCAGGTCAGGCTGGGGTTGGCGTCGAGCACCAGGGCGACCGCGCCGGCGCCCAGCGGGCTGGCGGAGGAGGTGCCGCCGAAGCCGCTGGTGTAGCCGTTGCCGCTGGTGGTGGTGTAGATGCCGCGGTTGTTGCCGCTGGACTGGCAGACGACCGTCATCGACGAGCCGAGCTCGTTGTAGCTGGAGCGCTTGTCCTGGTCGCCGATGGCGCCGACCGCGATGGTGTAGCGGCTCGAGGCGTAGGGGTCGTACTCGACCCGGTCGCCGGTGCCGCCGTTGCCGGCCGCCCACGTGAAGACCTCGCCGAGGCCGCCGCGGCCGTTGGCGCAGGAGCTGGCCAGGGCGTTGAGCTCGGTGGAGCTGAAGTAGTGCAGGCGGCCGTCGTCGGCCGGGCCCCAGGAGTTGCTCTTGACGTCGTTGAGGTCGTTGCGGAACTGGAAGGCGCTGGCGGTCTGCGAGCTGGATCCGGCGAGCTGCTCCGACCACTGGGCGTCGTAGGCCAGGCCGACGCCGCCGCGGCCGTTGTTGTCGTCGGCGGCCGCCACCCCGGCGCAGGAGGTGCCGTGGCTGGAGGTGCCGGCGTTCTGGCTGGCGGTCGCGTTGTAGTTGGCCGACAGGTCCTGGTGGGTGTGCTCGACGCCCCACTCGAGGATGCCGACGGTCGCGCCGGTGCCGGTGAAGCCGTTGGTCCAGGCGGGCTCGGCGTTGATGTCGGCGATCGGCAGCGAGGTGTTGTGGAGGTGCCACTGGTTGCCGAAGCCCGGGTCGCTCGGCAGCACCCGCAGGTGCTTGGGCCGGTCGACGTCGAGGTAGGCCTGGCCGGAACCGTAGACCTCCTCGAGGGCGTTGCTCATGGCGATGGCGGCGCGCACGCTGCCGAGGCCGACGGTCGAGAAGCCGTCGAGGAAGCCGAGCGGCGCCACCACGGCGGCGGCGTCGATGCTGGTCGCCAAGGCGGCCAGGTCGCCGAGCTCGGCGGTCTCGACCAGCACCGTGCTGGTCAGCTCGAAGCCGCCGGTGGGCGCCGGCACGACCCCGTCCTTGGCGGCGCGGTCGAGATTCAGGCGGGAAGCGGCGCTGGTGGCCGCGTCGGGATGGGCGACGAGGAAGGTCTCGAGCCCGCCGCCGCCGGCGTGGACCTGGAAGGCTTCCGGCTCGGAGACGGCTTGCTGGGCCAGGAGGGGGGAAAGGAGGAGCAGGGAGAGGAGCATGCTGGCTGGGGGGGGAGGAGGGGGTAGGGGCCGAAAAGGGCGGGAACGGCTCTTAGACGGCCCGGATCGAAAGGGTTCCCGCAATTCTGCACCGGGACCGCGAAGAGCCGCCAGGATAGGCCAATCCGTCAAAACAGTCTTCCTAAATATCCCTACCGTTGTTGTGAGATACGGATATTTATGCCAAGTTGGAGTCCCCCTTGTTTGGCTGTCGTGGTTCGAGCTCTCCCCTCCCGATCTCGGCGACCTCTGGCGGCGGCACGGTGACGATGGCGATCGACTTCCCCGTCGGCATGGCCGGGGCCACACCATCCGCATGCTGGGCTCGCTGACCGGCAGCGACCCGGGCTTCGCCTGCCGCGGCGTGCACATCCCGCTGGCCTACGACGCCCTGACGGTCAAGTGCGCGCGCCAGGACTGGGTGCCGTCGATGCAGAACTTCGACGGCCTGCTCGACCACAACGGCGACGGCGTCTCGCGGCTCGTGGCCCTGACCGGCGAACTCAGCGCCTGAGGCAGACCGCCCGAGCCGCAGAGTCGATCGATGATCCGCCGCTGGCCGGCGTAGGGGGTCGGCATGGCCGTCCCCCCCTCGCTCACCCTGCCCGAAGAGGTCCTGCTGCTGGCGCTGCGCGACGAGCAGGGCACGGTCGCCTCGGGCGCCATGCTGGCCCAGGCGCTCGGCGGCGCGATCCTCGCCGAGCTGCTGCTCTCGGAGCGGCTGCACGTGCACGAGGACCGCAAGCCGATGGTCCAGGTCCGCAGCCGCAAGCCGGCGGGGGACGAGCTGCTCGACGAGTGCCTGCGCCGGGTGTCGGACGCCAACCGGCGCGCCGGCCCGCAAGCCTGGGTGTCGCGCTTCGGCAACACCAGGCAGCTCAAGCACCGGGTGGCGCGTTCGCTGTGCCGCAAGGGCGTCCTGCGCGAGGACGAGGACCGGATCCTCGGCCTGTTCCGGAGAAAGCTCTACCCCGAGCGCGACCCGGCGCCCGAGCGGGCGGTCCTGGCGCGGCTGGACGCCGCCATCTTCAGCGTCCGGAGCGATCTCGAGGCGCGCACCGTGGTCCTGGTGGCCCTGGCGGACGCCACCGGGCTCCTGCGCCCCAACTTCCCCAAGGCGAAGCTCAAGGCCGCCAAGAAGCGCATCAAGCAGATCGGCGAGGGTGAGGTGGTCGGAAAGGCCACCCGCGAGGCGGTCCAGGCGGTACAGGCGGCGGTGATGGTGGCCTGCATGGTGCCGGTGATCGTCTCGAATTGAGCCTCGGAGGCCGGCGGGTGCCGCCCCCCCGGACCGGTTCTGTGGCGTGCGGGCGGCCTCGCGCCGATCAACCGCCATGAGCACTCCGCCGGAAACCCCGAAGGACTTCATCCGCACCATCGTCGCCGAGGACCTGGCCTCGGGGAAGCACGGCTTCATCGTCACGCGCTTTCCCCCGGAGCCGAACGGCTTCCTGCACATCGGCCACGCCCGCGCCATCTGCCTCAACTTCGGCATCGCGGCGGAGTTCGGCGGGCGCTGCCACCTGCGCTACGACGACACTAACCCGGCCAAGGAGGAGGAGCGCTACGCCCAGGCGATCGCGCGCGACATCCGCTGGCTGGGCTTCGACTGGGGCGAGCACCAGTACTACGCCTCGGACTACTTCGACATCCTCTACGGCTGGGCCGAGCACCTGATCGAGCACGGCAAGGCCTACGTCGACGAGCAGGACGGCGAGGCCATCCGCGCCCAGCGCGGCTCGCTGACCGAGCCGGGCACCGACAGCCCTCACCGCGACCGGCCGGACGCCGAGAGCCTGGACCTGTTCCGGCGCATGAAGGCCGGCGAGTTCCCCGACGGCGCCATGGTGCTGCGGGCGAAGATCGACATGGCGTCGGCCAACCTCAACCTGCGCGACCCGGTGATCTACCGGATCCTGCACAAGCCGCACCCGCACGCCGGCGACAAGTGGTGCATCTACCCGATGTACGACTTCGCCCACGGCCAGTCGGACGCCATCGAGGGCATCACCCACTCGCTGTGCTCGCTCGAGTTCGAGAACCACCGGCCGCTCTACGATTGGCTGGTGGCGAACCTGCCGGTGCCGCACGCGCCGCGCCAGATCGAGTTCGCGCGCTTCAACCTCAGCTACACCGTCATGAGCAAGCGCAAGCTGCTGCGGCTGGTGGAGGAGGAGCGCGTCAGCGGCTGGGACGACCCGCGCATGCCGACCCTGAGCGGCCTGCGCCGCCGCGGCTACACGCCGACCGCGATCCGCAGCTTCATGGCCAAGACCGGCATCACCAAGACCGGCGGCACGATCGAGGTCGCGCTGCTCGAGGCCACGCTGCGCGACGAGTTGAACGAGGTCGCGCCGCGGCGCCTGGCGGTGCTGCGCCCGCTCAAGCTCACGATCACCAACTGGCCGGCCGGCGAGACGGTCATGGTCGAGGCCCCGAACCACCCCGGCAAGCCCGAGATGGGCACGCGCCGAGTGCCCTTCGGCGGCAGCCTCTGGATCGACCTGGACGACTTCCGCGAGGAGGCGCCCAAGAAGTACTTCCGCCTGGCGCCGGGCAAGGAGGTGCGGCTGCGCTACGCCTTCAACGTCACCTGCGAGGAGGTCGTCAAGGACTCCAGCGGCGCGGTCGTCGAGCTCAAGTGCAGCTACGACCCCGAATCCCGCGGCGGCGGCGGCAACAAGGTCAAGGGCATCATCCACTGGGTCAGCGCCGCGCACGCGGTCGACGCCCAGGTGCGCCTTTACGACCACCTGTTCGCCACCGAGGACCCGGAGGCCGAGGGCGACTTCCTCGAGGCCCTCAACCCGGAGTCCCTGGTCACCGTCCAGGCCAAGCTCGAGCCGAGCCTGGCCGCCGCCGGCCTCGATGACCGCTTTCAGTTCGAGCGCACTGGTTTCTTCTGCCTCGACAGTGAGGACTCCAAACCCGGCGCCCTGGTCTTCAACCGCACGGTGGCGCTGCGCGACGGCTGGGCCAAGATCGAGAAGAAGGGGTAGGGCTGACGCGCCTTCCGGAACCCGCTCCAGTACCCGCCGACGCCGTCCCCGGGCCGGGGCCCGGCGTGGAGAAGACTCGCGCATTGCCACGCAAGGACTTACGACGGTTTCTCGCCCCGGGTGGACCCTCGCTCCCGCTGGCCGCGAAGCCAGCTAGGCTCCGTGGAATCCACATTTATTCGACATTCATCTTTTAATTCGAGTTGCCATTTCGAAATATTGGGGCTACTCTTCTTCACATGGTGATGGTCCCGCACAAGATCTCGCGTGAGGACTGGGCCCGGGGGCTCGGCGCGCTCGGCTACAGGCCGGTCGAGGATCGCACGATCGACTTCGCCAGCGAAGACGGCTCCTTCGTGATCGAGGTCCAGGAGCGGCCCAGGGCAGCCGTGCGCGACCTGCGGGCGACGCTCCTCCAGCTCTCGGCCTACCTGGCGAGCCACCCCCGCATCGAGCGCGCATGTGTCCTGCTGGCGGTCGACGGGCTCACTCCAAAACGCCTGAAGGACGAGTGGGCCGATCTCATGTCCGTCCTCCGGGCCGAGGTGGCTGGACGCCTCGCCCTGGTCGCGGTCAGCGAGAGCTTCCGGCTGTGCCTCCCGAGCGAGAGCGCGCGACTGGTCGAGCTCGCCGAGACTGGGCAAGCCCTCCTCGCGCCGTCGACGCCTCCGCAGCTCCCGCGCCTGCCGAAGTCGCTCGAGGTGCTCAAGGTGCTGGTGGTCCGATGGCTCCTGGGCCAAGGACCGATTCCACGAGGCGAGCTGGGGGAGCAGGCCGGCTGCTCCTACCCGACGGTGGCCCGGGCCATCGAGCGCTTCGGTGAGGGCATCCGCGAGCACTCGAACCGCAGCGTCGGGCTCAGGGTGTTTCCGCGGGAGGCGTGGAGCGAGCTCCTGGCGCTCGCGCCCTCGCATCGGGCGAGCATCGGGTACGCCGACAGGACAGGCCGCCGCCCGGATCCGGAGGCGCTGCTGCGGCGCCTTCAGAAGCTCGAGCCGCCTCAGGTCGCGCTCGGCGGCGTCGCGGCCGCCCACCACTGGGACCCGCACTTCGACCTTCGGGGTCTGCCCCGGCTGGACCTCTCGCTGGCGGCCGAAGGCGGCCTGGACCTGAGCTTTCTCCGACGCCTGGATCCAGGGCTGGGTCCCTCGGAGGGCCAGGGCCCCCCGGTGCTGGTCATCCACCCGCTCCAGCGCCCGGCTGCGCTGTTCGCGCCCGGTGATGGATTCCCCGTCGCCGACCCGGTGGAGACGCTGCTGGACCTGAGCGAGCTGCGGCTCGTCGACCAGTCGAACGCCCTGATCGAACGCCTCGAGCGCCGAGCCCGGGAGTCCACATGAGCATGACCTTGGATCCCGAGCTCCTGTTCCAGCGGCTGATGGAGGATCTCCCCGACGATTCGCACACCCACGTCTTCGTGGTCGGCAGTCTCGCCGCGGCCTACCACTTCCGTCTGGAGCTCCAGCGGCAGGGGGTCAGCACCAAGGATGCGGACCTCGTCGTGCACCCCGCGGGCGACACCATCTCGTGCGCGGGGATGGCCGAGCGGCTCCTCGATCGCGGCTGGCGACGGCACCCCGACTGCTACGCCGCCTCATCGCCAGAGCAGCCGGAAGACCTGCGAGCGATCCGGCTGTACCCGCCCGACTCGATGGACTACTTCGCCGAGTTCCTCAACCTGCCCGAGGTCGGACAGCAGGAGATCCAGAAGTGGATCCCGGTCGCGGTGGCCGGTGGCTGGTATGGGCTCCCCACGTTCCGTTTCCAGGGCCTCAGTGCCCACGGCCGGCTCCTGTCGGAGCAGGGCCTCGAGTACGCATCGCCGGCCATGACGGCGCTGCCGAACCTGCTGTCCCACCCGGTCATCCGCCCGGATCGGATGTCCCAGCCGGTCGGCGGCCGCGAGATCCTGCGCTCGGCCAAGGACCTCGGCCGGGTCCTCGCCATCGCGCAGCTCTCCGCGCGGGAGGACGTGGAGGCATGGCTCGTGCCCTGGCTGGACGGTTTGAAGGCGTGCTTCCCCGGGGAGTGGCGCGAACTGGCGCGATCCGCCGGCAGCGGCCTCCGCGAGCTGCTCGAGAAGGAGGAGATCCTGAAGGAGGCGCTCCACACCTGCGAGGTCGGTCTCCTGCGAGGCCGTGGCGTCACCCTGGAGAACCTGGCCGCCATCGGCGAGCAGGTCCTGGTGGACCTGATCGAGCCGCTGGAGGAGGCGGCGGCGACCGAAGGGGAGTAGCGGAGAAAGGGGACTTCCCTCGCGCCCTGCAGGAAGCCGAGGCCCGCTTCGCCACGGAAGCGGTTTGCCGGGAATACCTCACTCGGCTTCGGTGGCCGAAGGGCTCCGCATGCCCGGGCGTGTCAACCACCCGCAGCCTCCTGCATTCCGGGAGAGCGTCAAGGTGGCCGAGCAGAACCTCTAAGCCCGTGCCAAGGAGTTGGTCGGAGACCGGGATCCCCGCGCCCACGAGTTCTCCGTCCAACTCCGTGCCATGGACTCCGATCGCACCGGCGCCGGTCTGGGCCTCCCGGTTCTCGTCGCCTTGGTCGGGGCCCTTCTGGAGCGCAACACCCGCGGCGGCACCATTGTGGTCGGTCCCCTGAACCTTGGTGGTTCGATGGAACAACTGCCCAACCCCGTGGCCATCGCCGAGCTCGGTGTCGACAAGCAAGCCGCCACCTTCCTGATGCCGGTCGCGAGTCGCCGCGGCCTCAACGAAATGCCGGATGACCTCTGGACGAAGCTCAATATCGAGTTCTTCAAGGATTCTTCGGACGCGGTGTTCAAGGCGCTGGATGACTGACACCGGCTTCGTTCGAGGGGGAACGAAGCATTGCCCTCGACTCTTGGATTAGGACCTGGAGGTTGGCATGGCGCGATGCGGCGGCCCCGCCCGCTCCTCACTCCACCGGCCCGTCGGCGTAGAGCTCGAGGAAGCCGCAGCCACCACAGCGCATGGCGCGGATCCGCGGGCCCTGCTTTCCCCTCAGGCTGCGCTTGCCCCAGAAGGTGCTCGCAGGCTCGTCAGCCACCCAGGGTCCGGCGGTGAAGACCCCGACCCGGAGGCGGGCCGGAGCTGCGGGAAGGCGGACTTGGCGCCGGGCGAGGAGGTGCGGCTGCGCTACGCCATCAACGGGCCCGGTGCATTCTTCAGATCCTCTTTCGCGGCATCGCTAGGATGCGAAGTGCTTCCCAGGTCTAGAATCCTCCTTGGAGTGGTTTCCTATGAAGGACCGCAGAGGTACGAAAGCGCCGGATCAGGAATCGTCCAGCCGAGACGGGCAGACGAAGCCAATTCTCTCTTTCCCGGTCGTGGGTGTCGGTGCCTCAGCCGGCGGTCTGGAGGCCGTCAGCCAGTTCCTGCGTCCCATGTCCGGCGAGTCCGGCATGGCGGTGGTGGTGATCCAGCACCTCGATCCGACCCACGAGAGCTCCCTCGCGGAATTGCTGTCGAGGGTGTGCCCGATGCCCGTTTGCCAGGCGAAGGAAGGGCTCGTCTTGCAGCCGGACCACGTCTACGTCATTCCGCCCAACGCCGGCATGAACCTCAAGGACGGGTCCTTGCATCTCACGCCCCGCGATGAGACCCAGGAGGCGCGGCGGCCGATCGACCTGTTCCTGCGCTCCCTCGCGGATGAGGCCGGCCCCCGGTCGCTCGGGGTGGTCCTGTCGGGGACCGGATCCGACGGCACCCTCGGTCTCCAGGCAATCCGGGCGGCGGGCGGGATCACCTTCGCCCAAGACGCCTCGGCCGCCTATGACGGCATGCCGGGCAGCGCGATCGCTGCGGGCTGCGTGGACTACATCCTCCCTCCCGGCGACATCGCTGCCGAGCTGACGCGGGTCTGTGGCGGGTCGACTCCGGGCGGTCTGTTCCCGACTGCCGGCTCCTCCGACGGCGCCGGGGACGACCGAGCCTTCCTCGCCGTGATCCAAAGCTTGAGCAAGTCCACGGGCGTGGACTTCGCCAACTACAAACCGGCCACGCTCCGGCGGCGCATCAGCCGTCGGATGCTCCACCTGCGGATCGATCGCCTCGACGGCTATCTGGCCTTCCTGGAGCAGGACTCCAGCGAGGCGGATGTCCTGTTCCGGGACGTCCTGATCAACGTCACCAGCTTCTTCCGGGACAAGGAGGTCTTCGAGGCCTTGAAGGAGGTGGTCTTCCCCGCCCTCCTGAAGGACCGGCCCTCGGACCAGCCGATCCGCATCTGGGTGCCTGGGTGCGCCACGGGAGAGGAGGTCTATTCCCTGGCGATCTGCCTGCTGGAGTTCCTGGGCTCCCGCAACGAGCGGGTCCCGATCAAGCTCTTCGGCACCGATGTCTCCGAGTCGGTGGTCGCCCATGCTCGCGCCGGCCACTTCAGGGAGGGCATCACCGCCGACGTCAGCCCAGCGCGCCTCAAGCGCTTCTTCGTCCGAGAAGAGACCGGCGGCTACCTGATCTCGAAGGCGGTGCGCGAGATGTGCGTCTTCGCCCGGCAGGACGCCACCCGCGACCCCCCGTTCTCCAAGCTCGACCTGATCAGCTGCCGCAACGTCCTGATCTACCTCGGCCCCGTCCTGCAGAAGCGGGTGTTCCCGCTGTTCCACTTCGCCTTGAACCAGGGCGGCTTCCTGGTGCTCGGCAGCTCGGAGTCGGTCGGCCAGATGGGCGACCTGTTCACCGTGCTCGACAGCCGCCAACGGATCCACGTCCGGAAATCGGTCCCCAGCCGCCTTGTTTTTGAGACCCCCAGCAGCGACCGCAGGCCCATCGAGACGGAAGCTCGAGATTCGGCGGTCGTGCCCGCCCCCAGCGAGATCGAATTTCGGCGCGAGGCCGACCGGATCTTGCTCGCGCTGTGCGCGCCGGCCGGGGTCTTGATCGACGAGAACCTCGAGATCCTGCAATTTCGAGGAAGCACGGGTCCCTTCCTCAGGTCTGCTCCTGGGACACCCAGCAACAACTTGCGGAGCATGGCCCGCTCAGGGCTCTACCCCGATCTCGGGGAGGTCATCGAGGAGGCCCGGACCCAGAAGAGCGCCGTCCGCCGCGAGGGATTGAGGGTCTCGACCGACCACGGCGAAATCGACGCCTCGGTCGAGGTGATTCCGATCCAGGTGCCGCTCTCGGCGCAGCTCAGCTTCCTGGTGCTGTTCGAGGAGATTGGGCCGGATGGCAGCGAACCGGCCCGCCGTACTCGTCGCCCGGAGCGGCGGTCGACGGAACATGAGAACCGGCGGATCGCCCAGCTGGAGCGAGAGCTGGCTTCGAGCGGGGAATACCTCCGCGCCGCCCTCGAGGAGCGGGAGGCCACGACCGAGGAGCTGCGCGCTGCCAACGAGGAGCTGCTGTCGAGCAACGAGGAGCTCCTGAGCACCAACGAGGAGCTCCAGACCGCCCACGAAGAGCTCCAGGCGACCAACGAGGAGCTCGTGACCGTCAACGAGGAGCTGCAGCACCGCAACGAGGAGGCGGCGCTGCTGGCCAACGACCTCAGCAACCTCCTCTCCAGCGTCAACATCCCGATCGTCATGCTCGGGCTGGACCTGTGCATCCGTCGGTTCACCCCGACCGCCGCCAAGCTGCTGAACCTGATTCCCTCCGACCTGGGCCGGCCGATCCTCGATCTCAAGCCCAAGATCGACATCCCCGATCTCGGGGACCTGCTCACGGAGGTCCTCGAGTCGTCCCAGGCGATGCAGCGGGACGTCCAGGACCTCGACGGAATCTGGCACACGCTCTGGATCGGTCCCTATCGCTGCCTGGACCAGAGGATCGACGGAGTCGTGATCGTCCTGAACGATGTCGATGCGATCAAGCGCAGCGCGGATCGCCTCGCGGCTGCCCTCGAATTCGCGGAGAGCATCGTCATGACGGTGCGCGAGCCGCTGCTGGTGCTCGACCATGAACTGCGGACGACCTTGGCCAACGACGCCTTCCGCGAGACCTTCGGCGACGACCTGACCGACACCTTCCAAGGCGAGGGCGCCGATTCCAGCGGCGGTCGGTGGTCTCTCCCTGGCCTGCGAGACCAGCTCTCGAAGCTCCTGGCCGGTGAGCCCGGATTCGAGGAGTTCCAGGTCACTGCCGAGGTGCAGGAGATCGGGCGCCGCGTCCTGCTGATGAACGCGCGGTTGGTCCGCGGAGGCTCGCCGGCCGAACCGAGGATCCTGCTCGTGATCGAGGACGTCACGGAGCGGCGGCTGCGGCAGGAGCGGGACCATCAGCGCGAGAAGGGACTCGAGGCGACTCAGCGTCTCGAGAGCCTGGGGGTGATGGCGGGCGGGATCGCCCACGACTTCAACAACATCCTCACCGTGATCCTCGGTTATGCCAGCTTCGTCCGGCAGGGGCTGTCGAGCGACTCGCCGCTGCGCCCTTTTGTCGAGGAGATCGAGAAGAGCGGATTCCGAGCCGCCGACCTGTGCTCGCAGATGCTCGCCTATTCCGGGATGAGCAGCTTCGAGGTTCAGTCGGTGTGCCTGAGCGCTCTGGTGGCCAAGCTCCGGCCCCTGCTCAAGGCCTCGACGAGCAAGAAGACCGTCCTCCGGTTCCACTTGGCCGAGGACCTCCCGGCCATCATGGCCGACACCACCCAGATCCATCAGGTCGCCATGAACCTGGTCATCAACGCTTCCGAGGCCGCAGGCGGAGGACCAGGGTCGATCTCGGTGACGACCGGGCAGATGCGTCCGGACCAGGCCTATCTGGCAGCCGCCCGCCTGGTCCCGGACAAGATCGCCGACAACTACGTCTTCCTCGAGGTCCGGGACGACGGCTGCGGCATGGATCCTGAGACCCTGGCGCGCGCCTTCGAGCCCTTCTTCACTCGCAAGTTCACGGGCCGCGGGCTCGGTCTCTCGGCGGTCCTGGGGATCATCCGCGGCCACCACGGGATCTTGACGGTGGAGAGCGCGCCGGAGCAGGGGACGACCTTCCGCGTGCTCTTCCCGCAGGCGGACGGACCTCTCGAGCTTCCCTCGCCGCCGTCGGTGCCGGAGGCCGATTGGTGCGGCGAAGGCACGGTCCTGGTCGTGGACGACGAGGAGCGGCTCCGAGTCCTGTTGAAGAACATGCTCGAGCGGCTCGGCTTCCAGGTCCTGCTGGCGGCGGATGGGCAGGAGGCCCTCGAGGTGTTCCAGGCAAAGGCGAGCGAAATCGACCTCGTCATGGTCGACCTGACCATGCCTCGGATGGACGGCGCCGAGGTCTTCAGGAAGTTGATTCGCGCCCAGCCCGACGTGCGCGTGATCTTGATGAGCGGTTTCGACGAGAAGTCCTCTCTGGACTCCCTCGGCTCGCCAGGACCGGCTTGCTTCCTGCAGAAGCCATTCCAGTTGAGTGACGTGTCGAAACGGCTCCGACTGGCCTTGGGCGTCGACTGACCGGGAATCCGGCCCCCTTCGGTGGTCCTCGACGTTCCTAAGATCAATGTGGTCAATGGATTAGCTTCGGAATCAGCTCCTGCCCCGAGCACGGTTCCGAGAAGACCCGCATTCCCTATAGTTGCGGACCTTTGCGAACGGCCCAGGACCAATCAAGGGGGCCGGATTCCGAGCGGCGACATGAAGCGATGCGATTCCCTGAGGAGCCTCTCCGAGGACCACCACCATGCCCTGGCGCTGGCGCGGCGCGCTCGGCGGGCCGGGGCTGGCGAGGGAGAAGCCAGCTCCGAGGAGGTCTGGGCCGAGGTCGAGCGGCGCTTCGCGACCGAGCTGGAGCCTCACTTCCGGATCGAGGAGGAACACCTGGTGCCGCCGCTCGCCGCGCTCGGCGAGGCCGGGCTCGCGCGCCGGGTGGCGGCGGACCACGCCGCGCTGCGTTGCTGTCTCCAGCCCGGCGGCCCGCGGCGGCCGTCCGACCTGGCGCGCTTCGGCCGGCTCCTGGAGCGGCACGTCCGCTTCGAGGAGCGGGAGCTCTTCGCCGCCGCCCAGGAGCGGCTCGCCGCCGCCGCGCTGGAGGCGGTCGCGGCCGCCTGCGAGGCGCGCGGGGACTGATCCGGCGAGACCGGGAAGGCGGGACCGGTCGGCCGGAGGAGCGGCGCCTACTGGGCGGATTCCCTCGCCTCGCCGTCCTCCGGCCTCGCCAGCAGGCGCTGGAGCTCGGCGTCGGCGCAGGCCAGGCAGCGGTACTCCGGACCCAGCTTGGAGTAGCCGTCCTCCCCGAGCGAGATCGTCGCGCCGCAGCCGGCGCAGCGGGTGGCTTGGTACTCCGGCGGGTCGGGGAGCACCTCGAAGTTGTACTCGTTGGTGCCGTAGTAGACGTAGAGCTCGGTCTCGAACTCCGCGGCGCAGGCGCGGCAGTCCTGCCAGCGGCCCGCGTGCCCTTCGGCGTGGTGGTAGCCGCAGAGCGTGCGGCGGCGGTGGTTCCGCGAGCAGCTGTTACGGGCGTAGGAGAACAGCCGGTAGGAGCCCTCGTCGTCGCAGATCCACTGACCGCAGCACTCGGTCCGCGTGAGCTGGCCCGACTTGCCGCACAGGCCGCAGGGGCCGCCGCCGGCCCTCGAGCGGGGAACCCGGTCTAGTCGTCGGTCGCGAGTCATAAACCCTCCTGGTCCGCGGCGACGGCCGGAGGACCGGATTCCAGTTTGGCAGCGCCGCGGCGGCCGGCAAGAGAATGCGCCGTTTCCCCGCCCGGCCGGCCCATGGCATGATCCCCGAGCGCGGCGGGGCGTCCGGCCCGCCCCACGACCCCATGACCCAGCCCTCCCGCGAATCCTCCGAACTCGACGGCGTCCACCTCGCCGCCGACCTGGTCGCCCTTCAGCCCGGCGCGGTGGTCAGCCGCACCCTGGTCAAGAAGGAGGCCGGCACGGTGACCGCCTTCGCCTTCGGCCAGGGCGAGGGCCTGAGCGAGCACACCGCCCCCTTCGACGCCCTGGTGCTCGGCCTCGAGGGCGAGGCCGAGGTGCTCATCGCCGGCCTCCCGCACCCGCTCGGCGCCGGCCAGATCCTGCGCCTGCCCGCGGGCCGGCCGCACGCGCTGAAGGCGCGCTCGCCCTTCAAGATGCTGCTGGTCATGATCCGGGCCTAGGGAGCGGTGGAGCGCCAGGACCAGACGGGCGGCGCGGCGCGGCTTCGGCGGCTGCTGGCCCGCGCCATCTCGCGCGCGACGCTGCCCTACCTGCTGTTCGGCCTGCTGCTGCTGCTGGGGATCGTGGCCGTCGGCGACGAGCTCGAGCGCCACGTCGGCGCGATCGAAGCCTGGCTGGACGGCCTCGGCGGCTGGGGGCCGGCCGCCTTCATCGGCCTGGTGGCGTTGGCGACCACCTTCCTGGTCCCGGTCTCGATCTTGGCGGTTCTTGCCGGCGCCCTGTTCGGCCTGGGGTGGGGGGTCGCGATCGCCGCGGCCGGGGTCCTGCTGGCCGCGGTGCTGCAATTCGCGCTCGCCCGCCGGCTCCTCCGGGCCCGGATCACCCGCCTGGTGGCCGTCAGGCCTTCGCTGGCCGCGATCCAGGCCGCGGTGCGGCGCAAGGAACTCCGGCTGCAGGTCCTGCTGCGGCTGACCCCGCTCAATCCCACCATTGTGACTTACTTGTTGGGCGCCGCCGGCGTCCGCTTCCCGGGCTTCGCGGCGGCGCTCCTGGCCACTCTGCCCAACCTGGCCCTCGAGGTCTACTTCGGCCACGCCGGCAGGCACGTTGCCCAGATCGCTGGCGGCGACGCGGCGCCAGCCCACTCCAGCGACCTGCTGGTCATCGGTGGACTCGCCGCCTGCATCGTGGTCATGGCCCTCCTGTGGCGGTCGGCCCGCCGGGCGGTGCTGGACGCGGTCGCGGACGCCCCCGAGCCGGAGCGGGCGGACCGGTGAGCGGCGGCCCGGCGCCGGTGCTGGAGACCGAGCGGCTCAGCCTCCACCGCTTCGGCCTCGACGACGCCCCCTTCGTCCTCGAGCTGCTCAACCAGCCGTCCTTCCTGCGCTTCATCGGCGACAAGGGCGTGCGCAGCCTCGACGACGCCCGCGCCTACCTGGCCGACGGCCCGCAAGCCAGCTACGCCCGGCACGGCTACGGCCTGTGGCTGGTGCGCCGGAAGCGCGACGGCGCGCCGCTCGGCATGTGCGGGCTGCTGAAGCGGGACGCCCTGCCTGACCCGGACCTCGGCTTCGCCTTCGTGCCGCGGGCCTGGGGGAAGGGCTACGCCTTTGAGGCGGCCGCCGCCACCCTGGCCCACGGCCACGAGGTGCTGAGCCTGGGCGCCATCGTCGCCGTGACCTCGCCGGACAACCTGCGCTCGATCCGGCTGCTCGAGAAGCTGGGCCTGCGCGACGCCGGCCCGGTCGAGCTGGCGCCGGGCGAGCCGGCCTGCCGCCTCTACGGCCGCCCCGGCCGCGCCGCCGCCCGGCCGGGAGGGGGGCCGCGCCGCGGCCCATACTCGCCCCGCGCGGCGCGGCCCCAGTGCGGGCGTGCATCCACCTGAACGCCGGTCACGTGAAACGAATCCGTATTCACACTCC
>JACNJP010000115.1 GCA_014382465.1 Planctomycetota bacterium | reverse complement strand
GCCCTCGCCGGCCGGACGAGCCGAACCCGCCTGCGCCGCGGCCTCGGCGGCCGGCGCCGCCGCCACGACCTCCTCTCCGACCGGGAACATGACCCGGAACACCGAGCCTCGGCCCTCCACCGAGGAGACGTTGATCCCGCCGAGGTGGCCGCGCACGATGCCGAGGACCGCCGCCATGCCCAGCCCGCGTCCGGTGAACTTGGTGGTGAAGAAGGGGTCGAAGAGCCGCTCCCGGGTCTCCTCGTCCATGCCGCAGCCGGTGTCCTCCACCGTGACGTAGACATACCGGCCCGGCTCGGGGAGTCCGCCGTCCAGGTCCCGGAGGCCGGGGCTGGAGCCGCTGAGCGATTGCAGATCGAAGTCCTGCACCCCGGTGGAGATGGTGATGGTCCCCCCCCGCTCCTCGAGGGACTCCGAGGCGTTGGTGATCAGGTTCATGATCACCTGGCGGATCTGCGCCGGGTCGCCGAGGAAGGCGGGGAGGTCCTCGGCCAACTCGAGCCGGAGCTCGGCCTTCTTCGAGATCGAGACGCCGAGCATGCCTCGCATCTCCAGGACCACCTCGCCGAGATCCACCGGCTCGATGGCGAAGCTGCCCTTGCCGGAGTAAGCCAGCATCTGCGCCGTCAGGCAGGCGGCGCGCTTCGACGCGGCCTCGATCTCCCTCAGCCGGTCCATGGTCTCCGCCGGCGTGCTGGGGTCGAGCATGGCGAGGTCGGCGTTCCCCAGGATCGCCATCAGCAGGTTGTTGAAGTCGTGGGCGATGCCGCCCGCCAGCACGCCGAGGCTCTCGAGCTTCTGGGCGTGGAGCATCTGGCGCTCGAGGTCGATCCGCTCCTCCTCGGCCCGCAGCCGGTCGGTGATGTCGCGGCAGGCCTCGACGATCTGGACCACGCGCCCCTCGGCGTCGAAGATCGGCGCCGCCATCATCTCCAGGCGGCGCTCGCGTCCGTTGACGTCGGTGTGGACGTGGGTGGCGTTCATGGGCTGGCCGCTCACCAGGATCTGCGCCATCGGGCAGCCCGCCTGTTCGCACGGCGCCTCGCGGTGGTGCATGAGCTGGTAGCAGCAGAGACAGCTCCCCACCGGATCGACGCCGTAGAAGTCCCGCACCGCCTTGTTCGCCAGCTCGAGGGTGAAGTCACGGTTGATGACCATGACCATCTCCGGGACCTGGTCGAGCACGGTCCGCTGGAAGACCCGGGCCTGGTCCAGCTCCCGAATCGCCTGGCGGGTCTGGGCGCCCCGCCGCTTCACCCATGCCGCGCTCAAGGCCAGGCCGCCGAGCCCGACCAGCCAGATCAAGCCGAAGGCGGCCAGGCGGCCGCGGTTCCGGGCATGGACGTGCTGGTAGAGCGGCTCCAGCGGCACGGAGATCCCCACTCCTCCGCGGATCTCGCCGGCCTGGAATTCCTGCGGTTGGTGGCAGTCCAGGCACGCCGCCTCCGCCACCAGCGGCCGCATGACGCGGAGGTAGGGCGCGCCCTCGATTTCACTGAGCTGCGCGGCCTCGGTCGCGCCCCCTTCGAAGGACCTCAGGGCCTCGCGCTCCCAGTCGCCGGCGAGGTTCTCCGGCCGCAGCGGCGTCGAGCTGGCGATCCGACCGCGCACGCCGTGGAGCTCGCGGAACTGGTCCATCACCCGGCGCAGCATGCCCGCGGGGCTCACCAAGGTCAGCGTCCTGCCGGAAGGGGTGAGGACGTCCCGCTCCGGGACGTGGGCCAGGGTCGGGTTGGGTTGCGCCAGCTCGCTGACCAGCACGTAGACGCCGCCGTGAGAAGCCCCCCAGTTGCGGAAGACCTGGTTCATGTCGAGGTGGGAGACCGCGGTGTTCCGCGCCAGGTCCTGGGCTTCCCGCCAATCGTGCCTGAAGCTGGTCCAGGCGAAGCCGCCGATCACCAGGGTCCACGCCGCGGCGAAGAGCACGGCCAGAACGTCTGGAGAACGCCATCCGCGAGGAGGAATAACGCTGGGACCGGTCATCGGACTCGTCCAGGGTCGTGCGGGAGAGGGTCCCGCGTGGAAAGGGAGGAGGCGAGTGCTGGCCCGCCGCGGCAACGGAGGGCCGGTTAACGTGGCGACGGCCGCTGAGGAGGCTGATCTATGATGTCACCGCTCGCGCCGATTGCGCGGTGAAACTGGTCTCGGCGCCTGACGCCCCCCGTCCATGTTGCTCTGCTCCCTCACTCTGCTTTGCCTGCCCGGGGCAGGCTTCGTGGTGCCGTGCCAGGAGCCCGAGCCGGTCGGGCTGCAGGTGCTGGTGCACGAGCGTTGGTTCGCCGGTTGGGAACATCTCCAACAGACCGCGCGCGAATTCGAGGCGGCGCATCCGGGAGTCAAGGTCAAGGTCTTGTCGAGCGCCGGCGCCACCGGCGGTGCCGAGAAGGTCAAGCTGGTGCTGGCGGGCGGCCTGCCGCTGGACGTCACCTGGATCGACGTCACCGAGTTCGCCGCCTATCTGCAGGAGGACGTGCTGCTGGACCTGCAGCCGTTCTTCGCTGCGGATGAAGCGTGGCGGCGCGAGGAATACTTCGAATCGATCCTGAAGGGCATGACCGGGCCGGACGGCCACCTGTATGGCCTGCCGAGCACCTTCAATCCCTATGTCATCTACGTCAACCACTCGCTGCTGCGGCGCGAGGGCGTGGCGGCGCCGACGGCGGGCTGGGACTGGCAGGAGCTGCTGGAGAAGTGCCGCGCCACCACCCGCGACACCGACGGCGACGGCGTGACCGACCAATTCGGCATCTCGCTGACCCAGTGGATGCAGGCGCTGGCGCCGTGGATCTGGCAGAACGGCGGCCGCTTCCTCGACGAGGACGGTCGCTGCGCGCTGGCCGAACCCGCGGCGGTCGAGGCGGTCGAATTCCTGGTGCGGCTGCTGCACGAGGAGAAGGTCGCCAGCGATGACGCCACCTTCCAGAACCAGTTCTCGGTCGGGCTGTTCCAGGCCGGCAAGACCGCCTTCTACGGCCCGGTCGGCTACTGGGAGACCTACCGCTTCCAGGACATCCCGACCGAGGCCGAGGGCGGCTTCGACTGGGACGTGGTGCCGCTGCCGGTCGGGCGCGAGGCGGCGACCTCGGTGGCGCTGCGCTTCTACGTCGTGCCCAAGGTGTCGAAGCACCCGCAGCTCGCCTACGAGTTCGTGCGCGCGCTGGCCGGCGACACCATGCAGAACGGGCTGGCGAGCATCGGCAACGGCGTGCCGGGGCTGAAGCGGGCAGCCTATTCGGAGTCCTTCCTCGACCCCGAGCGGCTGCCGGAGAGCGAGCAGGTGTTCCTCGACGTGCTCGAGGACGCGCGCTTCCTGCCGGTCGAGGTCAACTGGGCCGAGATCGAGAAGCAGACCAAGGCCGTGCTCGAGGAGGCGATCCTGCTCGGGCGGATCCCGGCGAAGGAGGCCTGCGAACGCGCCGCGGCGATCGCCGACCAGACCCTGGCGCGCGAGCGCGACCTGATGCAGCGGCCCTTCGTCGGCGCGGCCTGGTTCGGCGCGGCGCAGACGTCCGGCGGGCGCCTGGTGCGTGCCTCCCTGGCCTGGATGCCGGCGCCGCGGCCTCGCCCGCGTCACGCCCGCTCCGAGC
>JACNJP010000545.1 GCA_014382465.1 Planctomycetota bacterium | reverse complement strand
TCTTCGACACCCGGCCCGGCCGCAGCCTGCGGCTGATCGTCGGCTCGCAGATCCTCGCCGCGCGCGACGTCCTGCCGCTCGACGCGTGGGTCCACGTCGCCGCCACGGTCGACGCCTCCAACGGCGCGCTGGCGCTCTACGTCGACGGCGCGCGGGTGGCCGCCAGCGACGGCTCGGCCCTCGACGACGCCGCCACCGTCGCCCGCGCCTACGCCTTGCAGCGCTGGATCGACGCCTGCGCCGGCCGCGGCCGCTACCCGATCAAGTTCAACGGCTCGCTGTTCACGGTGCCGGCCGAGGGGCAGTTCGGCGACGCCGACTACCGCCGCTGGGGGCCGGGTTACTGGTGGCAGAACACGCGGCTGCCCTACCTCAGCATGTGCGCCAGCGGCGACACCGAGATGATGCGGCCGCTGTTCCGCATGTACGCCGAGGAGCTGATGCCGCTGAACCAGTTCCGGACCCAGCTCTACACCGGCCACGGCGGCGCCTTCATCCCCGAGTGCATCAACTTCTGGGGCCCGATCTTCAGCTCGACCTACGGCTGGACGCCCTTCGCCGAGCGCGGCGAGGACAAGCTGCAGGAGAGCGGCTACCACAAGTGGGAGTGGGTCAGCGGCCTCGAGCTGGTGTGGATGATGCTCGACTACGCCGAGCACACCGAGGACCGCGCCTTCCTGCGCGAGCTCCTGATCCCGACCGCGCGCGAGATCCTGGGCTTCTTCGAGCAGCACTATCCCACCGACGGCGACGGCAAGCTGGTCATGTTCCCCTCGCAGGCGCTCGAGACCTGGTGGGACTGCACCGACCCGATGCCCGAGGTGGCCGGGCTGCGCGCCGTGAGCGCGCGGCTGCTGGCGCTGCCGGCCGGGCTCGGCACGGAGACCGACCGCGCCTTCTGGCGGCGGGTGCTGGCCAAGACCCCCCAGCTGCCGACCTGGGAGAAGGACGGCGTCCGCCTGCTCGCTCCCGCGGCACGCTTCGAGGCCAAGCGTAACGTCGAGAACCCGGAGCTCTACGCCGTGTTCCCGTTCCGGCTGGTCAGCCTCGAGAAGGACAACGCCGAGCTCGGCCTCCGCGCCTTGGAGCAGCGCTGGGACCGCGGCGCCTTCGGCTGGCGTCAGGACGATCTGTTCATGACCCACCTCGGGCTGGCCGAGCCGGCGCGCGCCAACCTCGTCAGCCGCGCCCGCAACAAGCACGCCGGCTCGCGCTTCCCGGCCTTCTGGGGCCCGAACTACGACTGGGTGCCCGACCAGGACCACGGCGGCGTGCTGATGCGGACCCTCCAGACCATGCTGATGCAGACCGAGGGCCGCGCCATCCACCTGCTGCCGGCCTGGCCAGCGGCCTGGGAGGCCGACTTCAAGCTGCACGCGCCGTTCCGGACCACCGTCAGCGGCAAGGTGCGCGACGGCCGCGTCGTCGACCTGGTGGTCACGCCGCCGAAGCGCCGCGCCGACGTCCTCGTTCACGCCGCCGGCTCTTCCCCCACCGACCCCGACGACCAGCCATGAAAATCGGCTTCCACACCGACGCCTTCAATTCCGCCGCCTTCAGCTTCGAGAAGGCCCTGGCCTGGGCCCAGGCCAACGACGTCCATTGGATCGAGCCGGGGGTGATCGACGGCGTGTCGTGGATCCACGGGCTCGGCTACTTCCCGCACGTCGCGCTCTACGAGGACCCGGTGACGCTGCGGCGGAAGATGGCCGGCTACGGCGTGGCCTTCAGCCAGGTCGACGCCGCCTACCCGATGAGCGGCAAGTGCGGGCCGTCGCGCGGGCTGCCCTACGTGCTGAAGACCATCCCGTGGGCCAAGCTGGCCGGCTGCGAGCGGGTGGCGACCACCGACGGCCTGACCAAGCCCGAGGGGCTGACCGACGACCAGGCCATGGAGCACATGAAGCGCTCCTACCAGCAGATCGTCGAGGTGGCCGAGGCCAACGACATCACGGTCACCTTCGAGGTCCACGGCTACTTCACCACCGACCCCGACCGGCTCGAGCAGATGCTGGCCTTCGGCGACTCGCCGCGGCTGCGGCTCAACCTCGACACCGGCAACACCTTCATCGCCGGCCAGGACCCGGTGGCCTTCTGCGAGCGCTTCCTGGACAAGATCGTCCACGTGCACGTCAAGGACGTCAGCGCCTCGATGGCCGAGGCCATGCGCGGCAAGGACACGGGCATCGCCATCAGCCACTGCGCCATCGGCGACGGGGTGAACGCCGACAACATCAAGGCGATCTTGCGCCTGCTGCACGGCCGCGGCTTCGACGGCGTGCTCAGCATGGAGTGCGAGGGCCAGGGCGGGCCGCTGATCGAGAGGTCGCTCGGCTGGCTGCGCGGCACGCTGGCCGAGCTGGGGATCCCGGAGGAGTAGGCGTGCGGCTGGGCATCAACCTGCTGCTGTGGACCGGGCACGTCGGGGAGCAGCACCGGCCGGTGCTCGAGTTCCTTCGGGAGACGGGTTACGGCCTGGTCGAGATCCCGGTGATGAGCGGCGCGGTCGAGCACTACGCCGAGCTCGGCCGCTGGTTGGATGAGCTGGGCCTGGCGCGCACCAGCTCGATGGCCTTCACCGATCCGGCGGCGGACCCGTCGTCGCCGGATCCGGTGGTGCGGCGAGCGGCGCGGGAACAGATGGCCTGGCAGATCGACTGCGCCGCGGCGCTCGGCGCCACCAAAGTGATCGGGCCGATGGTCCAGACCCTCGGCCGGCGCACCGGCGCCGGCCCGACCGAAGCCGAGCTGGCTGGCGCCGCCGAGGTGCTGGCCGACGCCGCCGAGCGGGCCCAGGCCGTCGGCGTCGTGCTCGCCATCGAGGCCCTCAACCGCTTCGAGTGCCACCTGTGCAACACGCTGGCCGCGGCGCAGGCGCTCGCCGCCCGCGTCGATCACCCCGCCCTCGGCATCATGGTCGACACCTTCCACGCCAACATCGAGGAGAAGGACACGCCCGCCGCCATCCGCGCCGCCGGGCCGGCCATCCGCCACGTCCACCTCAGCGAATCCGACCGCGGCGTCCCCGGCACCGGCCAGGTCGACTTCCCGGCGGTCCTGGCCGCCCTGCGTGACATCGGCTACGACGGCGACCTCGTCATCGAGGCCTTCGGCCGGGCGGTGCCCGAGCTGGCGGCCGCGACCTGCGTGTGGCGGGACCTGGCGCCGTCGCCGGAGGAGCTGGCGATTCGGTCGATGGAGGAGTTCTGTGGCGCTCTCTCTGCCGAATGAAGGAGCGCTTCCGTTCCGTTGACGGTCATGCCTCCAACCGTCGCCACCTGGCGCCGCGGCCGCGGCCCAGGAGCTCCACCTCGCCAGCCTTCCTCATCTTCCCCAGCACCAGCCGGATCAGGTCGCGGCTCACGCCAGGGCAGTCGCGCTCGAGGTCCGAGATGGCGAAAGGAATCGGGCGGCGGAGCACGGCCGCCCGGACGTGATCGGACTTGCTGCCCCTGCCGGTGCCGATGGCGCCGACGCGCTCCTCGAATTCGCGGTAGGCCCGCCGGAGCGTCCCCCAGAAGTACTCCACCCACGGGTGCGGACCGCGGCTCCCCCCGTGCCCCCCCCCCCACCCCCCCTCGCGGGGC
>JACNJP010000116.1:357-3590 GCA_014382465.1 Planctomycetota bacterium | reverse complement strand
GTCGGCCTTCTGCTCCCAGGCGTCGAGGTCGAGGCCGTCGAGGCGGGCGGCGGCTTCGGCGAGCGCCGCGGGGGGCAGCACCAGGCGACGCACCCCGGCGCCGACCAGCAGCTCGAGCACCCCCGGACGCATGGCCATCGAGCCGTAGACCGAGATCTCGGTCTCGAGCGCGTCGGCCACCCCGGTCAGCTTGCGGACCGCCCGCAGCACCACCATCGGCAGGCCGTCGAGGCAGCCGGTGACCTCGGTCCGCGGGTGGTGGCGGTCGGCGGCGAGCAGGTACTGGGCCAGGGCGTCCAGCCCGATGAGGGCGAAGTCGGCCTGGCGCAGGATCTCGCGGCCGAGCAGGGCGGCGGCCGGGGTCTCGATCACGGCGCCGAGGCGCACCCGGTGGGAGACGTCGGTGCCGGCCAGGCGCAGCTCCTCGCGCACGCCGTCGATGGTCTGGCGGATCGAGGCCAGGTCGGCCGGGCTGTTGACGAACGGGGCGGCGACCGAGACCTGCCGGCCCTCGCTGCCCCGCAGCATGGCCCGCAGCTGGGTGCGCATGAACTCAGGCTGGGCGAACAGCAGCCGGCAGCCGCGCACGCCCAGCGCCGGGTTGGTCTCGGCCTCGGGGAAGATCCGCGGCAGGTCGACCGAGCTGTCCATGTCCGGCAGGCGGAACACCACCCCGGCGGCGTTGTTGACCACCTGGCGGTAGAGGTTCACCAGCGGCGCCTCCTTGGGCGAGCCCTGGCGCTGGATCACCGGCAGCTCGGTGCGGTACAGGCCGACCTGCTCGACGCCGATCCGCACCGCGGTGCGCTCCTCGCGGACGCTGGCGACCGCCGAGGCCAGGTGGACCTGGGTGCCGTCGCCGAGGACCGGCTGCTCGAGGCGCGGGGCGTCCTCCTCCACCACGCGGTTCATCGCCGCGTTGATCATCTCCTGGGTCGGGCCCACGACCACCTGCCCGGCGTGGCCGTCGACCAGCATGGTGGCGCCGTCCTCGAGCTCCTCGCGCAGGCCGTGGACGCCGATGACGGCCGGGATGCCGGCGGCGTGGGTCAGGATGGCGCCGTGGCTGCCGAGCGAGCCGGCCTCGGCGACGATCGCGGCGACGCCGTTCTCGAGCGCCTCGGTCAGGTCGCTCAGGCTGAGCTCGCGGACCACCAGGATGCTGCCGCGGCGGTCCACGGCGGCGGCGGCCCCGGCCTCCTCGCCGCGGTCGCAGTGACGCAGGTAGCGCAGCGCGACGTCGCGCATGTCGCTCATCTTGTTGCGCAGGTTCTCCGACTGCACCACCTGGAACAGCCGCTCGTAGACGTGGTAGACGCTCTTGACGGCGTCCTCGAGGCGCATCTTCTCGCTGGTGACCCGCTCGCGCACGTCGGCCTCGATCACCGGGTCCTCGAGCATCTTCAGGTGGGTGTCGAAGACCTGGCGCTGCTCGCGGGTGAACTGCTCGCCGAGGGTCTCGCGCTGGCGCATCAGCGACACCCGGGCGGCGCGCGCCACCGAGTCGAGCCGGCCGAGCTCGGCGTCGACCTCGTCGTCGCGGAGGCGGCCGGCGCCGACCTGCTCGAGCTTGCTGAAGCGCAGGTAGGCCGGGCCGCAGGCGACCCCGGGGCTGGCAGCCTGGCCGTTGAAGACGGACTGGCTGGAGCGGGTGCCGGTGCTCGAGTTCATGCCGGGAATCTTAGCGGCGGCACCACGCCAGCACCTGCGCCACCAGCTTGCCGATGCCGGCGTCGACCTCGGCGATCCCGGGGCCGCGGAGGTAGGCCGGGGTCGAAACCAGGCGCTGCGCCTCGTCGACGACCACGCCGTCGACGGGGCAGTCGACCATCTCGGCCCCGGTGCGGGCCGCCTCGAGCGCGGGGCCCGACGAGGAGGGCCCGAGGGTCAGCCTCGGCCGGTGCGGGCCGAGCGCCAGCGCCAGGATCGCCGGGGCGATGCAGATGGCGCCGATCGGCTTGCGGGCGGCGTGCAGGCTGCGCAGCAGGGTGGCCAGCTCCGGCAGCACGGCGCCGTCGCCGCCGCGCTCGGCGAAGTCGCACAGGTTACGGGCGGCGCCGCTGCCGCCGGGCAGGATCAGGGCGTCGAGGTCGGCGGCGCTGACCTGGGCCAGCGGGGCCACCTCGCCGCGGGCGATGCGGGCGGCCTCCTGGAGCTGGTTGCGGTCCTCGCCGGCCTGGACCTCCCCGCCGAAGTGCTCGCACACCGCCCACTGGGCGGTGTCCGGCGCCAGGCCGACCCACTCCGCCCCGCCGCGGGCCAGGTGGAGCAGGGTCAGGACCGATTCGTGGACCTCGGAGCCATCGAAGCGGCCGCAGCCGCACAACACCACGCCGACCTTGACCATGACGGCTCATTCTAGGGCGGGCGGCCTTACAATCTCCGGCCGTCGGGGAGTACCTCAGTCTGGTAGAGGCAAACCTTTGGGTGGTTTGAGTCGTGGGTTCGAATCCCATCTCCCCGACCACTCCCCACCCGAGGAGTCGGACCTGCTTCGAGGCTCCGAGCCGCTCCGATCTGAGGCTGCGGGGATGGAGGCCGAGGCCCAGCGCCAACGCCGACCTGCCTCGGCAGGCATGGAATCGAGCGATCCGTGGCTCCGCCACCTGGCGAGCCCTCCCCTGGACAACGAACCCGCTGCCCGGTCGCCGTCCGGTGCGCCTGGTGTCCAAACCCTTGCCGGGCACGAGGCACTCCTCACCAGCATCGAGGGACCCTTGAGGATCCGCAAGAGAAGCCCCCTCAGCGGCGAGCCATGTTCTCCACCGAGAACGCGACTCACATCGCGGGGGACGGCGGTCACCGACCATTTCAGCCCGAGGCGCAGGATAGGCGAATGGCATCGCCCGGGTGCGGGGGAGCCAGAGACGGGATTTGAACCCGTGACCGCCGCTTTACGAAAGCGGTGCTCTACCCCTGAGCTACTCTGGCCAGCGACCGGGCGGCCCGCGATGCGGGCCGCCCGGCATGTCGGTGCGGGATCCTCCCGCGGACCTTACTCGGGCGTGGAGCCGCCGAGGTAACCCAGGGCTCCGGCGCAGGCGCGCGCCAGCATGGGGTCGCCTTCGCCCATGGCGGCCTTCAGCGTCTCCCTGGCGCCCGAGCCGGCGCCCGGGTTGCGGCTGAAGATGCCGGCCAGGGCCCGGGCACCCGCAGCGCGGGCTTCGCTGCTGCGGCCATCGTCCGCGACCACCCCGAGCAGGGCCGGAGCAGCGGCGCCGTCTCCGGCGTGG
>JACNJP010000116.1:0-347 GCA_014382465.1 Planctomycetota bacterium | reverse complement strand
GCGACGCTGTCCTCGCGGCCGCCCGCGGGCGCCATGGCGCCGGCGCCCGCGGAGGCCGCGACCGGGTTGCTGGCGGCCAGGAAGGCCATCGCTTCGGCGGCGGCGGTGGCGGCGACGAGGTAGCTCTGGCGCTCGGCGTCGAGGTCGCCGAAGGCGTCCACAACGGCGGCGGCGTCCACGGACTCGACCACCTCGGCGTCGTCGACGTCGCCGGTGTCGCCGCTGTCGATGACCAGCATCGGCGTGTCCTCGTAGCGGGCGTTGCGGCGCATCAGCTTGACCAGGCGGCGGGCGTAGTAGTCCGGCAGCGGGTCGCCGATCACGAAGGCGTCGGCCGCCAGGCCGCG
>JACNJP010000119.1 GCA_014382465.1 Planctomycetota bacterium | reverse complement strand
CGCGGCCAGACGAAGGCCGGCGCGCCCAGCGCCAGCGCGATCGAGATCGACAGCACCGGGAAGGAGAGCACGATCACCAGGTGGTGCTCGCCGCTGCGGTTGAGCCCGCGGACGATGGTGTAGGCCAGCCCCGACAGCACCCCGGTGGCGAAGCCGAACAAGCTGCCGAGCAGCGGCACCCCAGGGGCGGGCCGGGCCAGCAGAGCGACCCCCGCCAGGCAGACCAGCGTGGCGACCGCCTGGCCGCGGCGGAAAGGCTCCCGCAGGAAGATCGCAGCCAGCACGCCGGCGACCACCGGGTTGATGTACAGCAGCACCACGGCGTTGCCGAGCGGGATGCGCGCGATCGCCTCGAAGTAGCAGGTCAGCGAGACGAAGCCGACCAGCGCCCGCGCCGCCAGCAGCCACGGCCGCCGCGGCCGCCAGGAGATGTGGACGCGCCGCAGCATCCACAGGGTCAGCACCGCCGAGAACACGCTGCGGGCGAAGATCTTCTCGTAGGTGGGGATCCGCGGGCCGAGGAGCCGCGCGCAGGCCGCCATCACCGTGAAGGAGAGGGCGGCGCCCGCCATCCAGCGCGCGCCGAGGGCGAGCAGCGGGCGGCGGGGGATGGCGGGCATGAGGCGGAGGTGCGGAAGCGGCTGGTCTTTCGCCGCCGCTCGGCTTAGCGTAGACGCATGGAGGATATCCCGGTCCAGGACGCTCTCGGTACCGCCCTCAGCGCCGCAGGTTTCCGGTGCCGGATCCGCCGCGAGGCCTGGTGGGAATGTCTGCTGCTCGACGGCGAGGTCCGCGAGCTGGCCTGCCTGCGGGCGCTGGTCCGGGACCTCGGATGACCGCTCAAGACCGCTCGACCGGCACCAACGGCAGCCGCAGCCCGGGGTCGTAGCGGGTCACGCGGTGGCGCAGGCCCGGGCAGCCGGCGCGCTTGAGCGTCTCCCGCAGCACCTTCATCGAGCCGCGGTTGGCGGCGAACAGGTACAGCCCCTGGTCGTGCAGCTTGAGCCAGCCGGCGGCTTCCTCCCCGCCTCCGCCTCCGGCCGGAAGCATCCAGAGGTCAGTGAGGTGGGCGATCAGCTCGGGGCAGCGGTCGAGGGCGGCGGCCACCGCCGCCAGGTCGCCGCCCCGCGGGACGCCGTACTCGCCGACCCCCGGTTCCCAGACCTCGCCGGCGCCGAGGGCCAGCCGCAGCCCACCCTCGCCGTCGCGCCGGGTCTGCACGAACCAGAAGGCGACCAGGTAGGGGGCGGAGGGCTTGAGCAGCTGGAACGGATCCTGGTGGTCGCCGCCCGCTGCCCGGCAGTCCTGCGTCAGGTGCCGCAGGAGGTCACCGAGCTCCTCGACGACGTACGGCGCGGTCAAGCCGCCCCGCAGCCTGGCAAGGCCGTCGCGGCCCGGCAGCACCCGGCTGATCAGGAGCCGGCCGCTCTCGGCGTCGAAGTCCGGTTGCGGCGGGCTGGCCTCGAAGCGGCGCTCGCCGGCCACGTCCCACAGCCGCAGCGTGCCGTCGGCCCGGACCGCCTCGATGCGGTACAGCCCGAGGCAGCTGCGGAACAGGGCGGCGAGGAACTCGGCCGCACCCGGAGTCAGGCCGGCGCCGCTGGACGCTGCCAGCAGCTCCAGGACCGGCGGCCGCTGCTTCCGATCGAACACCAGGTCGCAGGCCAGGTAGTCGAACCGCAGCTGCTCGAAGCGGGGTTCCGCCAGCAGGGCGGCGCGCTCCACCGCGGAAGGACAGACCTCGAGGCCGGCTTCGAAGATGCTGCGCGCCAGCTCGGCGGCCTCGCGCCACTCCGGCGCCGCCAGCAGGCCTTCCAGCCGCTGCCAGACCAGGCGCTCCTCCAGCGGGCTCCAGCTCGCGGGCGTCGAGGGCGGGCCGGGGGCGGAGGAAGTGGGCTGGGTGATGGTCATTCCCCGCCCGTCGGGCTCCGGCTCGGGCCCGCCTCCACGGATCCAGCCGAGCCGGGCGTCGGCCGCAGCGAGGCTGAAGGCGCGCGGATCGAAGACGCAGGGACCGGAGCGGTCGAGCGCCTGCTCGAGCAGGAAGGCGTGGAAGCCCGGCATGCCGCCGCAGTCCTCCGGCGGGCGGGCGCGCGCGCCGCCGATGAGGCGCGGCAACGCGTCGGCGTCCGCCTCCGGCGGCAGCAGCGCCTCCAGCCTCAGCGTGTGCCACCAGTCGTCGCCGAAGTCGTAGACGTACTTCAGCCGGTCGCCCTTGCGGCGCAGGAGCTGGCCGACGGTCACCGCCCGCTCGTTCTCGGCGGCGTCCGGGCCGTCCGCGTCGGGCGGCTCGAAGCGCCGCCGCCCTTGTTGGAACTGGTGCAGGTGGCAGTCCTCCCAGCCGAAGGCCTCCTGGATGACGGCGTGCAGGGCCGCCAGGCAGGTGTCGGCCGCGACCAGGACCCGGCGCCAGATCGGCGGCGACGCGTGGTCGAGGTCGATGCGGAGCTGGAGGGTGCGAGGAGCGGACGCCATGTCGGTAACTTAGCGCCGTGCGCGCGGCCGGTCCGGCGGTCCCGTCGCCGCAGGACTACCCGGGATAGATGAGCTCCAACAGCGCCGCGGCGCGCGCCTCGTCGAGCCGCTGCAGGATCTGGTATTCGGCGTAGGCGCCGGGGCGGTCGCCGCGCTCGAGCAGCAGTTCGCCCATCTGGAGGTGGGCCTCGGCCGAGGCCGGCGCCAGCCGCATCCACTGCTTGAGCTCCGCGTACTGCTCGTCCCGGCGGCCGAGCTCGCCGAGCAGGCGGGCGCGTTGCTCGCGGGCGCCGGCGTAGCCCGGTTCGAGCTCGAGACAGCGGTCGAGCAGGGCCAGCGCTTCCGGTTGGCGGCCGAGGTTGGCGTAGGCCGAGGCCAGGTTGCGCAGGTTGTGCGGGTCGTCGGGCCGCGCCGCGCGCACGATCTCGAAGGTGGTCGCCGCCTCCTCGTGGTGGCCGCGCCGGCCGGCAACGCGCCCCAGCCCGGCGAGCGCGTCGAGGTCGCCCTCGTCGAGGCGCAGGGCTTCGCGGAACCAGTGCGCCGCCCACTCGAGCTGGCCGCGCTGCTCGTAGCTGGCGCCGAGGTTGTGCAGCGCCGGCGGGTGGCCGGGCGCGGCGTCGAGGGCGCGGCGGTAGGCCTCGAACTCCTCGTCGAAGCGGCCGAGCTCGCCGAACAGGACGCCGAGGTTGGTGAGGATCTCGGGCTCCTCCGGGGCCAGCCCGATCGCCCGCTGATAGGACTGCAGCGCGGCGTCGGCGCGGCCGAGGGCCTGCTCACAGAGCGCGCGCGTGTGCCAGGCGGGGGCGTGGACCGGGTCGCGCTCGCAGGCATGGGCGGCCAGCCCGAGCGCCGCCTCGGCCCGACCCTGCTGCAGCAGCAGAGTGGCGTTGGCGACCGCGGCCGCGACTTCGGGCGCCGGTTCTGCGGCGCGCACCCGCGCCGCCCACTGCGCCAGCGGCACCGCCGCGCCGATCCGCAGCGTCTCCAGGCAGGCCGCCGGCGCCGCGAAATTGACGCTCTGACCGCCCGGGTGCTCGCCGCGCACCAGGCCGACGACGCCGCCTCCCGGGTCCACCACCGGCCCGCCGCCCGAGCCCGGCCACATCGGCGCGCTGCC
>JACNJP010000442.1 GCA_014382465.1 Planctomycetota bacterium | reverse complement strand
GCGGTGAGGCGGGCGCCCTGGAGCAGCGGCCGGGTCTCGTCGGCGATCACCGCCACCCGCTTGCCGGCGGCGTGGGCCGCGTAGACCACGCCGAGCGCCGTGCCGATGCCGCCGGTGGCAAGCGCGCCGGCGTTGCAGTGGGTCAGGACGGTGCAGGTCTCGGGCAGCAGCTCGGCGCCGTGGCCGCCGATGGCGCGGCACAGGGCAGCGTCCTCGGCGTGGAAGGCGCGGGCCGCCTCCAGGAGCCGGGCGGTCCAGTCCGCGGGCCGGCCCTGGCCCTCGTCGGCCAGGCGCCGGCCGAGGGCGGCGATCCGGTCGACCCCGACCGCCAGGTTGACCGCGGTGGGGCGGGCGGCGCGCAGGGCGGTGGCGCCCGCTTCGAGCCGCTGGAGCCACTCCTGGCGCTCGGCGGCGTCGCCGACCGCGGTCACCACTCCGTAGGCCCCGGCGCAGCCGAGCGCCGGGGCGCCGCGCACCACCAGCCGGAGGATGGCGTCGACCAGCGCCGGCACGTCCGGGATCGGGAGGTAGCGCTCCTCCCGCGGCAGCCGGGTCTGGTCGAGCAGCACCAGGCAATCCTCCTGCCAGCGCAGGGTGTCGAAGCCGAGCTCGACGGCGGCCATGGGCGCGGCGCTAGAGCCGGTCCTGGAGCTGAGCGTCCTTGGCCAGGACCTTCTCCCGCTGCGAGCCTCGGAACTCGTCGAGGGCGCGGGCCAGCTCGGGGTCGCTGCAGCTGAGGATCCGCAGCGCCAGCAGGGCGGCGTTGACCGGACCGCCGCGGCCGACGCCGACGCTGCCGACCGGCACGCCGCCGGGCATCTGGGTCGTCGACAGCAGCGCGTCGAGCCCGCCCAGCGGCGGGTTGTCGAGCGGGATTCCGATCACCGGCAGGCTGGTGTGGGCGGCCACCACGCCGGCCAGGTGGGCGGCGCCGCCGGCGGCGCACAACAGCACCTGGAAGCCGTCGGCGCGGGCCGCGGCGGCGAAGCCGCAGGCCTCGGCGGGGGTGCGGTGGGCGCTGAGCACGCGCACCGCCGGCTCGACGCCGAACTGGCGCAGGGTGGCGACGGCGGGCTCCAGCCGCTCGAAGTCGGAGTCGGAGCCCATGAGGATGGCGACGCGGGAGGCGGTCATGTCTTGCTTGGATTCTGCAGGGCGTGGCGGAGCAGGTCTTCGAAATCGGCTTCGGGGCCGGGGCGGGGGCGGGGGGGGGGGGGCGGGGGGGCGGGCCCCCCCGCCCGCCGCCCCCGGGGCGGCCCCCCCCCCCCCCCCCCCCCCCCCCCCCGAGCCCCCCCCCCCCCCCCCCCCCCTGCCCCCCCCCCCCCCCCCGCCGCCCCCCGCCCGCCGCCGGCGCGATCCGGCCGGCCCGCGCCGGCTGAGCCGAGGCGCGCCGGCCGAGCCGCCGCCGCCGTCGGCGGCGCCGACCCTCCGCAACGTCGCGGTCGGCGCCCCCTCGGCGCCGCTGGCCCTCACCGGGCCGGCGAAGCTCGAGCACACGCCTTACAAGAACCGCTTCGGCAGCCAGAAGCAGGTCGCCCTGCGCGAATTCGGCGGCAGCAAGGAGACCGAGGCGGCGGTGGCGGCCGGCCTGGCCTACCTGGCGCGGATCCAGGCGGCGGAGGGCTACTGGGGCAGCGCCGCCGACAAACACGAGAAGTACCGCCACGTCGTCATCGGCAAGACCGGCCTCGGCCTGCTCGCCTTCCTCGGCGCCGGCCACAGCCAGATCTCCGGCAGCGAGTACTCGGCGGTCGCCGAGCGCGCGATCCGCTTCCTGCTGGCGGTGCAGGACCCGGAGACCGGGCACTTCGGCGACTCCAACGCCTACAGCCACGGCGTCACCACCTACGCCCTCGCCGAGTGCTACGCGATCACCAGGGACGAGCGGCTGAAGGCGCCGATCGAGCAGGCGGTGGCGTGGATCCTGCGCAAGCAGGTGCGCTCCCGCAACCCGGAGCGCGACGGCGGCTGGGGTTACTACTACCCCGACGGCGCGGTGTGGCAGAACGACACCTGGCCGCGGGTGTCGGTGACCTCGTGGCAGGTCATGGCGCTGGAGTCGGCGCGGCTCGGCGGCTTCGAGGTCCCCGACCGCGCCTTCGAGGCGGCCCGGGCCTTCCTGCGCGGATCGGTCGACCGCGAGCAGGGCTGGTTCCGCTACAGCCACGACCCGGCGCGGCTGCGGTCCTCCTACCCGACCCTGCCGGCGTCGACCCCCGCCGGACTGTTCGCCGCCTCGCTGCTCGGCGAGGACATGGACCAGGCCCACTACGCCCGGGCCCGCGCCTTCCTGCGGGAGCGCGCCCCGGACGGCTACCGCTTCACCTCTGAGGACGACTTCGTCTACCAGGCCACCGGCAACCTCTACTTCTGGTACTACGGCACTCTGGCGAGCTTCCGCATCGGCGGCGCCGACTGGGACCGCTGGAACGAGCGCATGAAGACCAGCCTGCTGGACGGCCAGCAGCGCGACGGTTCGTGGCAGCCGATCTCGCTCTACGCTCGCTACGCCGGCGACGACGAGAACGACCGCAGCTACACCACGGCGATGTGCGTGCTGAGCCTGGAGATCTACTACCGGTACTTCACGCCGCTGCTGACGGTGAAGTGAAGCGGCGCGGGCTCAGGTCTCGAACAGCCTGCTGACCCCGGCGGCCACCTCCTCCGGGGCGTCGACGTGCAGCGCGTGGCCGGCGCCGGCGATGCGGCGCTTGCGGGCGTTACCGAAGGCGGCTAGGCGCGGCTCGGTGCCGTCGAAACGGGGGAGCAGGCCGAACTCGCCCTCGAGCAGCTCGACGCGGGCGGTCACGCGGCCGCACAAGGCCAGCCAGAACTCCTCGGAGAAGCGGATCGGGCTCGGTCCACGCAGCCGCGGGTCGAGCGGGAACTCCCAGCGGCCGTCCTGGCGCTGGCGCAGCACCGGGCGCACCATGCGCTCGGCGCCGAGGCGGGTCAGGCCGGGGTTGTTCTCCAGCACCCGAACGATGGCGGCCTCCGGGTCGGCGAAGCTGCGGAAGGGCGACGGCGGCCGGCGCAGGCGCTCCAACGCCCGTCCGAGGCGCTCCACCTGGCCTTCAGGGCTCTCGGGTAGGGCTCCGAGGCTCTCGACGAGCAGCAAGCGCTCCACCAGGTGGGGCAGCGTGCCGGCGAGCAGCAGGGCGATGATGCCGCCCATCGAGTAGCCGACCAGCGCCGCCGGCGCCAGGTCCTGGGCCGCCAGGTGGTCGAGCGTCTGCAGAAGGTCCTTCAGGTGGTCGAGCTGGTGGTAGCTCGCCGAACGCGGCACGCGGTCCGAGGCCCCGTGGCCGCGGAAGTCGAGGCACAGCGCGCGGAACTCCGGCGGCAGCGCGGCAGCCACCGCGTCGAAGCTGCGACCGGTGTCGAGGAAGCCGTGCAGGAACAGCACGGGCCGGCCGTCGCCGCCGTGGTCCCAGAGGCGCAGGCGGAGGTCGGGTAGGTCGAGGTCGAGTGGTTTCATTTTCGAAGGGGAAACCCGGGAAGAAACCCGGGGTCAGACATCGATTGAAATCAGGGGTCGTATCTCTGGTTTTGGGGGTTCGGTCCTTCGCGCGGAACGCGCGAAGGACCGAACCCCCAAAACCAG
>JACNJP010000120.1:2056-3610 GCA_014382465.1 Planctomycetota bacterium | reverse complement strand
CTTTGCGCACATAATTCACGATATCCTGCAGTCCTTTCTGCTTTTGATTCACCCCTGGCGCCCGTTGAGGAGTCGGAGCGGAACGCGGTGTTCAGCCCGAGCTCGTTCATGCGGGCCGCGGGCACGAATTCGACCCCCTCCTGACGCCAGATCAGGTCGGAGGAGACCACCACGCCGACGCCCTTCTCCCGCAGCAGGTCGCCGACCTCGGCCGCGTCGGCGGCGCCGAGCAGCTGGACCGGCAGGCCGAATTCGCTGAACAGCTCGACCGCCGTGCGGATCTCGTCGGCGCGGTCGGCCGCCACCAGGGCCACGGCGCGCCCCTCGTAGAGCGCCCGCAGGCCCTCGTTGCGCCAGTCCTTCTTGGGCGCCGCCGGGCCGCCGTCCTTCTTCTTGCGCTTCTTCGGCATGTCGAAGGCGTCGCTCTCCTGCTCGATCTCGGTGCGCACGGCCTCGAATTCGAGCGAGATGAGCCCCGCCATGACCAGGCTGATCACCATGTGGTCGGGGGCGTCGATCTCGCCGTCGATCAGGATCGTCCCCATCTCGGTCGGGATCTCGACGTGCAGGCGGTTGTCCTCGAAGGTGCCCTCGATCTCCTCTTCGCTGCCGCTGGGGTCCATCGGCGAGCTCAGCAAGACGATCAGGCGCGTGCCCTCGTGGTGCATGCGCATCTTCACCTCCATCGGCTCGGGCAGCATTTCGTGCTCGATGGTGGCCTCCCACAGGCCGTTGATCGGGTCGACCACCTTCACCACGGCCTCCGGCTCGGCCTTGGTCACCGCCACCTCGGCCTCCTTCTCGGCCACCTTCTTGGCGGCCTTGCCCTGGGCCAGCCGCTTGCGCAGCTCGGCCTCGCGCTCCCCGCGCTCGTCGCCGGCCTTCTTGGAGCTCTCCTCCTGCCACTTGGCGTACTCCTCGCCGTGCTTCTTCCAGGACTCGGCGTAGCGCTTGCCGCCCTCGAGCACGCTGCGCAGATCGGCGGCGCGGTTGGCGTGGTCGCCGCCGCGGGCGTCGAAGTAGACCAGCTGGTGGTCGCCGAGATAGGCCTCCTCGGGCGTCGTGGCGGCGGTCTTCACCGCCTGCGCCAGGCTGCCGGTGCGGGCGAAGCTGTTAGGCGCGACCACCATCGTGGTGACGCCGGCGCGGGCGACCTCGGCCCACTCCGGCAGCCAGCGGGAGCCGGCGCCGAGCAGGCCCAGGATGGCGGTCTCCTCGGGGCGGCCGCCCATGCCGAAGGCGCCGCGGGCGTCGATGTAACCAGGGGTCAGGTGGGCGTCGGCGCCGGCGTCGACCACCCGCGCGCCGTCCGGGTGCGGCACCCGCGGACCGACCGCGACCACCTTGCCGCCGCGCAGCAGCACCTCGGCCCCGCCTGGGCGCGGCGGGGCGCCGCCGGCGCCTAACCCGACCCCCGCGGCGGCGCCGGCGCCCCCCCCGGGGCTGACCCCGGTGGCCGTCGGCGCCCACGCCCCTACCACCTAGTCCCTGCTGTGCACGACGCCGACTGCCACGTGCTACCCGAGCGAGGCAGCGCGTACTGTCGCTACGCGC
>JACNJP010000120.1:0-2046 GCA_014382465.1 Planctomycetota bacterium | reverse complement strand
CCCCCGCGGGCCGACCGCGACGACCTTGCCGTCGCGCAGCAGCCCCTCGGCGCCGCCGGTGAGCGGCGGGCCGTCGCCGGTCCAGACGGTGCCGGCGCGGACGACGATGCCGCCGGCAGGGCGGCTGACCCGGTCGCCGTCCCAGGCGAGCTCGCCGTCGACGTAGACCCGGCGGACCGAGGCGCCGGGCGCCAGCGGATCGCCGTTGAGGACCACGAAGTCGGCGTCGAGGGCCGGCTTCAGCCGGCCGACGCGGTCGCCGACGCCGAGCAAGTCGGCGGCGGCGGCGCTGATCGCGGCGCGCGCGGCGGGCGGCTCGAGCCCCAGGCCGACGGCCGCCGAGGCGGCCTCAAGAAGCCAGTACCAGCGTCCCTCGCCGGCGCAGACCGCCACCACCCGCTGGCCGAGACCGGCGAGGGCGTCGGCGTCGGGGCCTTCCCAGCCCAGGCCGCGGTCGCTCACCCGCTCGAACAGCGGCACCCGGAACAGCACCGAGGCCGCGAGGTCGGAGCGCAGCACCCTCGACGCCTGGAGCCCGCCTTCGATGACCAGCGGCAGCCCCCAGACCTTGGCGATCTCGAGCGCCCCGCGGACCTCTCCCTCGGAGTCGGCGGCGATGCGCAGCCGGCCCTTGGACTCGAGGAAACCGGCCAGGGCGACGCGGTGGGCGTCGAAGCCGGTCGCCGCGCGGGCGGCCCCGGCCTCCTCGCGCAGCACCATCAAGGCGCCGGCGCGGGAGGAGGCCGGCTGGACCACCGGCGGCAGCAGCGGCGACTCGGAGGTCGGCGGCACCGGCGGCCGGAAGAAGGTCGGCCCGTGGTAGGCGGACGGCGTCAGGTTCAGGCGCAGGTCGGAGACCTCGCGCAGCACCGGAGCGTCGCCGGCGGTCTTGACCACCGCGCCCTGGCCGCCGATCAGGCGCGAGCGCGCCGGCGACAGGTAGACGGTGGTGACGCCGCGGCGCAGGGCGTCGCTCCAGTCGCTCCAGGGGTCGAAGGAGTCGATCGCCTTGCGGTGGGCGCCGAGCGCGTGGTCGCCCTGGCCGGCGACGCCGGTCACGGTGCTGTCGGCGGCCACCAGGCCGGGGAAGATGACCTCGTCGCCCAGCTCGACCACCTCGACGAAGGGCGGCAGGTCGGCGTCGTCGTCGAGCACCGCGAGGACCTTGCCGTCGCGCACGACCAGCCAGGCGTCCTCGATCGGAGCGGCGGCCGGGTCGGCGTAGATGCGTGCGGCGTGGTAGGCGCGGGCTTCGCCGTAGTCCACCTCGGGCGCGGACCCCGGCTCGACCGCGGGCCGCTCCGGGCCGCCCATCAGGGCGACGCCGGTGGCGACCGCGCCGGCCGCCAGCGCCGCGAAGCTCAAGAGTTTCCTCACTTGTCCTCTCCATCCAGCAGCCGCTGCAGCCGCTCGTCGTTGTCGCGCTGATAGACGCTCTGTCCGCGGACCCAGACCTCGAGCACCTTGGCCTGGGAGTCCAGCGGATCGCCCGACAGCAGCGTGAAGCTGCCGTCGAAGCCGAGGGCGAGCTTGCCGATGCGGTCGCCCAGGCCCCAGGCCTCGGCGGCGGCGGTGGTGACGGCGGCCAGCGCCGCCTGCCGCGGCATGCCCTCGCGCACGCAGACGGCGGCTTGATAGCCGGGGCGGTCAGGGCCGAGGCGGCCCTCCTCGGTGACGATCGCCACCTGGACGCCGGCGTCCCAGAAGGCCTTGGGAGCGAAGGTCTTCTGCTCCTCCCAGGTGACCGGGTCGCGCTCGATCTGCCACAGGCCGCCGAGCAGCACCACCGGCCGCCCGGCCTCCTTGAGCATCGCCGCCGCCTTCCAGGCCGGCGCGGTGACGACGAAGACGCTGGTCTCGAGCAGGCCGTGCTGCTTGGCCCAGGAGATGCCGTGGGAGACGTCGGTGGCCTCCGGGCACCACAGCCAGGTGCGCTCCTCGCCGTTGAGGATCCGCAGCAGGCCGAGCTGGGTGTCGTCGAGGTCCTCCTCGGAGATCAGCGCCTTGCCGGGGAAGTCCTCGCCGTAGCGGACCGCGCCGCCGGCG
>JACNJP010000122.1 GCA_014382465.1 Planctomycetota bacterium | reverse complement strand
CTCTACGGCGGCAACAGCGCCATGGGCCGCACCACCCTGTGGGTGGCCGACGAGGACGGCAGCGACTCCAGCCGGTCCTTCGTCGACCTCCTGCGGCAGTCCTCAACCCTGGCGCTGCGCCCGCGCGAGGGGGAGGACGCCTCGAGCGCCGCCGAGGTCCGCCAGCTGGTCCTCGACGGCGAGGCCCACCACGCGCTGCTGATCCCGCCGGGCTTCGGCGCGGCGCTCGACGCCGGGGAGCTGCCGGCGCTGCGGATGGTGCGCGACCCCGACCGCTCGATGGAGGCCCAGATGGTCGCGATCGGGCTGGTCCAGGCCTACATGGGCGCCACCGAGGGCCGTAGCTGGCCCGCCATGATGGGCCGCCAGATGCGCCAGCTCGGCATGGCGGAAGAGCAGGCCGACGGCGTCGTCGCCGCCTCCGAATTCGTGCGCGGGCTGATCGAGGGCTTCACCGAGGGTCAGGAGACCGAAGCGGCCGCGGAGGAGTCCGGCGCCACCCCGCCGGAGGCCTTCGCCATGAACGAGTTCATGAGCAACATGGTGCCGGTGGAGAACGAGGACATCGCCCCGCCGAAGCGCCCGCGGCAGATGGGCTACATGCAGGCCCAATCGGTCTCCGGCATGGTGGTCATGAGGCTGATGTTCGGGCTGGTCGCCTGCAGCACCACGCTGCTGCAGGAGCGCGAGCGCGGCACCCTGCCGCGGCTGCTGGCGGCGCCGGTCTCGCGCGACGCGATCCTGATCGGCAAGCTCCTGTTCACCGCCGTGATCGGCATGCTCCAGCTGGTGGTGATGTTCAGCTACGGCGAGCTCCTGTTCGGCTTCGGCGCCTTCCAGGACCCGGCGACCCTGCTGGTCCTGATGGTCAGCCTGACCGCCGCCGTCACCGGCTTCGGCCTGCTGGTCGCCACCTGGGCGCGGACCCAGAAGCAGGCCGAGGGCGTCTCGACGCTGATCATCCTGGTGATGAGCTGCCTGGGCGGCGCCTGGTTCCCGCTGCAGCTCTTCGACGTGCCGCAGGCGGTCGAGGTCATCATGCGCTGCACCTTGGTGCATTGGGCCATGACCGGCTTCCAGAACATGTTCTTCCACCAGCAGAGCTGGACCCATCCGAACATCCTCACCTCGCTCGCCGTGCTGTGGGGCTTCGCCGGGGTCACCTTCCTGCTCTCGCGGTGGCTCTACTTCCGCCGCCTGGCGGGATCCAGATCATGAAACGCATCCTCCTCGGCCTGCTTCTGTCCCCGTTCCTGCTCGCCGCCGGGTGGGCCCAGGAGCCCGAGCTGGTCTCGGAGTCCTGGCACCTGATCCTGATCCAGGACCAGCCGATGGGCTACGGCCACCAGTCGCTGCTCCGCCAGGAGGTCGACGGCGAGCCCCGCTTCACCCAGGAGCAGGTCGCGGAGTTCCGGATCGGCCGGCTCGGCTCGGCGGTGGAGATCACGGTCCGCATGAGCGTGGTCGAGGACCGCGTCGGCCAAATCCTGAGCGCCGAGAGCGAAATGGTGATGGCCAAGAACCCGACCCGGTTCCGCGGCGTCGTTGCGGACGGCTACCTCCGCGGCAGCACCGAGCTGCTGGGGCGCGAGACGCCGGTGGAGCTGGAGTGGGAGGACGGCGTCCTGTCCGCGCGCGGCATCGAGGAGCTGACCCTGCTGCTGATCGGGGAGGGCGAGGGCGCGACGGCTTCGGCCCGGACCTTCGACCCGACCACCCAGAGCATCCAGACGGTCGAGCTGGAGGTCGGACCGGCCGAGGAGCTCGAACTCGGCGGCGAGACGCTCCCGTGCACCCTGGTCTGGACCGAGAACGACATGATGCCCGGGGTCCGCTCGCGCAGCTGGGTCGATGGCCAGGGGCGGCTGCTGAAGAGCGCCACCATGGTGGCCGGCGGCATCGAGATGGTCACGCTGCTGAGCACCCGCGAGCTGGCCCTGGCCTCGCTGCTGGCCGACCAGCCTGTGCACGACCTGTTCGCCGCTACCGTCGTCCAGAGCAACCGGCGCATCGCCCGGCCGCGGCAGGTCGACGGCGCTCTGTTCCGGCTCAAGCTGCGCGATCCCGACCTCGGCTTCCCCGACCCGGGGGTCGACCGGCGCCAGCAGGTGTTGGAGGAATCGGAGGGGGAGATCCTGCTGCGGATCATCCGCGTCGAACCCCCGGCGCCCATGTCGCTGCCGATGCTGGACCTGCCCGAGGAGGCGGCCGCCGCCCTGGTGCCGGCCGCGATGATCCAGTCCGACGATCCGGCGCTGGTGGCGGCCGCCCGGGAGGTGGTCGGCGCGGAGACCGACGCCTGGACCGCCGCCAAGATGCTCGAGCGCTGGGTCTACGACCACATCGACAAGAAGGGCATGGACGTGGCGCTGGCCTCGGCGGCCGAGGTCTTCGAGGAGCGCAGCGGTGACTGCTCCGAGCACGCCGTGCTGCTCGCCGGCATGTGCCGCGCCGCCGGCATCCCGGCGCGCGTGGTCATGGGCTTCGAGTACTTCGCCGGCATCTTCGGCGGCCACGCCTGGACCGAGGTCTGGGTCGGCGACTGGTGCGCGCTCGACGCCACCAACGGCTTCGGCTGGGTCGACGCGACCCACATCGCCTTCCTCAACGGCGCCTTCGACGACGACGACGCCGGCAGCAACGGCTTCGTCTCGCTGGGGCGGATCTTCGGCAACCTCGACATCGAGGTGCTCGAGCTGAGCTACGGCGACCGGGTGGTCGACGTGACCCGGAACGAGGCGGTCCCGGCGGTGGTCGAGGGCCGCTACGTCGACCCGCTGCTCGGCTTCTCCTTCGAGGTGCCCGCGGGCTGGGACGTCGAGCTCAGCGACCCGCGGGGCATGAGCTCCGAGGTGGCCGAGATCGAGGCGCCGCAGGGCCCGGACCAGATCGAGCTCAGCGTCCAGTCAGTGCCGTACTCCTTCACCCTGGCGGAGCTGGTCGCCCAGGTCCGCGACGAGGGGGACCCCCCGCCGGCCTGGACCGAGGTCGCCCGCCACCCGGCGGTCCGCTTCGAGGATCCCCGCGGGGAGGGCAAGGGCAAGACCCTGGTCGTCTTCCTCGACGGCGACACCATGATCGGCTTCGATCTGCGGTGGTCGAGCGAGGCCTCGCGCCGCGCCCTCGACCGGCTGCTGGAGACGGTGGTCACCGGGAGCGCGCCGGCCGGGGGGTGACGGCCCTGGCTGGGGCCGTGTTATGTGACGACAATTGCCCGCCGTTCCGCCCAACGGTGTCACGTCACGGGCTAGGCTGGCTGCCATGGCCAGCCGGACCAACTCCCTCGCCCAGTACCTGCTGAATCAGTGGCGGACCAGCCAGGACATCGCGCTCGAGCTCTACGACGAGCCGGTGGACGACAAGAAGCTGCGGGCGGCCCGCCAGGCGCTGTCGCGGCTGCGGGAGGCCATCGACGAGTCGCGCTGGCCGGTGGACGTCCCGGCGGGGAAATCCCTGGTCCTCGACGAACGCTGGCAGCGCAAGCCCGACGGCCGCGGTTCGGAGAAGTACTTCCGGCTTCGGCCGCAGGAGGCGCCGCCGGCCCCCGGCCCCGGCGGCCGCGCCTCCTACCCCCCGCTGCGGTTCCCGCCCCCCGCCCGGCCGGGCCGCGTCGGTC
>JACNJP010000203.1 GCA_014382465.1 Planctomycetota bacterium | reverse complement strand
GACGGGGAAATTGGCGGGCGTGCGGTGGCCCATGGCGGGCACGCGGGCGTCTTCCGGCCCCTCCCAGAAGGCCTTCATGCGGGGGTGGAGGGTCGTCGCGCCGCCGTTGAGCGGCAGCCGGTAGCCGAACATGCGCAGCACCATGCCCTCGGGCTCGGTCACGGCGATCGAGTTGGCCACGCCGTAGTCCTCGCGGTCGACGTGGATGAAGTCGAACAGGCCGTGCTTGCCGGGGTTGGCGCCGGTGATGAAGTTGGTCCAGGCGACCGGCGACTGCGGCGGCCACGAGGTCTGCAGGTCGGTCAAGGTTCCGCCGGCGATCAGCTTCTGGAAGTTCGGCAGGCGGCCGGCGGCGACGCCCTCGCGGATCAGGTCCGGGTCGAGGCCGTCGATGCCGAAGACGACGACGCGCTTCTCCATCGGCGCCGGCTCGCCGCAGGCGGACAGCGGCAGGGTGCTGGCGAGCAGCAGCAGGGACAGGGCTCGTTTCACGACTGGACGGTCTCGGGCTCGGCGGTCTCGAAGGCGGGCGAGGGGGTGCTGGGCCCAGTGCGCGGGCCGAACAGGGCCTGGCCCTGCATGTACTTCGGGATCCCGACCTCGAACAGCCGCAGCGCGGTCGGCGCGATGTCCATGATGGTCGGCTCGTCGGTGTTGATCGGCTGGTCGCAGAAGAACACTCCGGGCACCTCGCGCGGGTCGATGCAGTGGTCGCCCGACCAGCTCTTGGCGTTGTCGGAGAACACCTCGGGCGGCGCCGAGCCTGTGGCGCAGTCCCACGAGTTGCGGTAGCCGCGCCGGTAGCCCATGAACAGGTCGGGCGCCTCGAAGACGTACGGGCCGGTGAAGATCTTTTCGGCGTCGAAGACCTCGCGGAACACCGGCTCGCCGGTCTTGGGGTCGATCAGCCGAGACAGCTTGGCGACGATCTCGGCCTTGAGGGCCTGGAGCTCGGCGCCCTCCTCGACGATGCCGTCGCGCTCGCGCGCCTTGCGGTTGATGAACATGCCGGTGAGGCCGAGCGAGAAGGCCTTGGTGCGCGACCAGTCGACGTCCTGGAGCCAGTCACGGCTGGTCTGCTTGCCGCTGGCCGCGTCCACCGGGGCGTCGGGCTTGAGCACCAGGTAGCCCTCGTCGCGCAGCCAGGCGTTGAGGTTGACGCCGCGCTGGAAGCTGCAGAAGCCGTGATCGCTGATGACCATCAGCCTGTCGCGCTTGGGCTTCAGCTCCTGGCGCACCCGGCCGATCATGGTGTCGGCCTTCTGGTAGATCTCGAGGATCTTGTCCCGCCCCCACTCGGTGTCCTTGCCGGCGTTGGCCGGGTGGTCGGCCTCGAAGTAGCGGTAGAACATGTGGCTGACGCGGTCGGTGCCGTCGAAGACGCACACCACCGAGCCGGTCGGGGTCTTCTCGAGGGCGTCGAACAGCATCTTCTCGCGCTCCTCGAAGATCAGGCAGGCCTGCTCGAAGAAGGCCCGCTCGTCGATTACGCGCTCGTTCAGGGCCCAGGTGTCCTCGGCCAGGCCGAGGGTGCTGTAGGGGCCGTGCTTCTTGGCCAGGTAGATCGAGTAGACCTTGGGGTGCGAGATCGGCATCGCCGGGTTGGCCGGGTCGATCTGCAGCGGCGTCATGTAGAGGCCGAAGGGCTCGGTGCCCATGACGTAGAGCCGGGCGATGCCCGTGACCTTGCCGATCACCGGGGCGGCGCTGAACTCGAAGGTCAGCCAGTCGGAGTACTCGCGGACCTTGAGCTCGAACTCGTGCTGCTCGTCGCCCTTGGCGCCGATGGTGACCTTGACCCGCTCGTTCTCCTCGAGCACGTCGACGCGCATCGGGATCCGCATGACCGGGTTGCCCTCGACCATCGGGTTGGCCGGCCCCGAGACCGCGCAGCGCAGGGTGTCGCCGTTGCGGCCGACCAGGTTGACCTCGCCGCCGGCCTCCGGGCCGGCCAGCGAGCTGTCGTCGGTCCAGAAGCTGAACGAGCCCTGGGTGCCCTTGAGGTCGGGCACGCACATGCCGCTGAGGCAGACGCCGTGGAACTCCTCGGGCGGGAAGGTGATCGGCACCCGGATGATGTTCGAGAAGATCTTCCGCTCGCCGAGGATCTTCCACCACGGCTTGCCGCGGCGCAGCAGGCGGATGCTCGGCTTGCCGAGCGGGATGCGGTACTTGCCGAGGCTGAGGGTCTTCTCGGAGCTGCGGATGTCGGTGCTCGAGAGGATCGGCAGGTAGGTGCAGGGGTCGCGCGTGATGAAGTCGAAGATGTTGTGGCGCGACGGGTCGACCCCGGTGGTGAACGAGCTCCAGGCCACCGGCGACATCGACGGGTAGGAGGTGGCGAGCGGCTTGAACGTGCCCTCGTCGGCCAGCCGTTTCAGGTTGGGCAGCTTGCCCTCGGCCATCCAGCGGCCGGCCAGCTGCGGGTCGAGGCCGTCCAGCCCGACGATCACCAGCCGCTTGGTGTCCCCCTTGATCCGGCCGGCGCCGGTGACCTGGCGGAACAGGAGCTTGACCGGGAAGGCCAGCAGCACGCCGACGGCCAGCAGCAGCGAGGACAGGATCACCAGCCCGCCGCCGAGGAAGGCGAAGCCGGCGCCGGGGCCGATGTAGGCCATGGCCGGCTCGGGCGCGATCCACCAGGCGGCCAGGGCCGCCAGCGGCAGTCGGAGTCTGTGGAATCGGCTCATCGGGTGGTGGGGATCGCGAAACGAGCGGCCATTATCACCGTCGGCGCCCGGCCAGGGAAACCATTCCCCGGCCGGGCGCGCGTCGTGGACCGGGAGGTCAAGCCTTGGCGGTCTTCGCGGCCACCGGGACCAGGCCGTTCTGCTCCAGGTAGTCGAGGATCACCTGGACCGACTCCTCGGGGCTCTGGGTCTCCGAGTTGACGGTGATCTCGGCGTGCTCGGGCGCCTCGTAGGGGTCGGAGATGCCGGTGAAGTTCTTGATCTCGCCCGACAGCGCCTTGGCGTAGAGGCCCTTGACGTCGCGGCGCGTGAGCTCCTCGATGGAGCACTCAGCATACACCTCGACGAACTTGTTGGACATGGACCGGACCTGGCGGCGGATCTCGGCGTAGGGCGAGATGGCGGCGGTCATGGCGACCACGCCGTTGCGGGCCAGCAGCTTGGCGACGTAGCCGATGCGCCGGATGTTGGTGTCGCGGTCCTCCTTGGAGAAGCCGAGGCCCTTCGAGAGGTTCTCGCGGACTTCGTCGCCGTCGAGGATCTCGATCTTGCAGCCGCGCTTGCGCAGCTCGGGCTCGAGCATGCGGGAGAGGGTGGATTTGCCGGAGCCGCTGAGGCCGGTGAACCAGAGGACGAAGCCTTGGGAATCGCTCATTGCAGTCTTGGGTCTTGCAGGGTTGTCTTGGGGAAGGGATCAGCGGATCTTGCCTTCGAGGAACGGGACCTCGAAGACCTTCTCGTGCATGATCGGGCCGTGCCCGAAGTAGCCGGCCTCGCCGAACAGCTCGCCGTGGTCGGCGGTGACGATGATCCAGGTGTCCTTGGGCACCATGTCGTAGAGCCGCGGGAAAACCACGTCGTTCAGGTACTTCACGGTGTTGATCTGCCGCGCGCGGCACTTGTCGATCATCTCGATGTCCATGAAGGCGCCCGACTCGTTGTCGCTGACCAGGACGCCGTCGTCGCCGATCTGCTGGTCGAGCTTGCGGAAGATGCCGTTGACGCCGGAGATGTGCGGCAGGTCGTTCTTGTCCTCGTCGGGCAGCCCGTAGGGGTAGTGGGTCTCGCCGACGTTGAGCAGGTAGAACTGCGGCGTCGAGCCCTTCATGCCCTTGGAGGGCCGCTTGAAGTGGGCCTCCATCTCGTCGAGCATGGCCAGCATATCGTTGTGCTTGGCCATGAGCTTGAAGGTGTCGAAGTCCTTGTTGACCCCGGTGGCCGGGTTCAGCACCGGCAGCGAGACCATGGCGTTGGTCTCGTAGCCCTGCTTCTTCAAGTAGGTCGGCAGCCACAGGTGCGGGATCATGGCCTCGAAGCCGGCCTTGTCGACGCCGAGGCGCTCGGTGAACTTGTAGAGGTCGTGCTTGTAGTACTCCGAGGCGTAGACCTCGGGCGGGCTGGTGTGCGGCACCAGCCCGGTCAGCAGGTTGTAGTGCGAGGGCGCGGTCCAGCTGGCGTAGCTGTAACGGCGCTCGACCTTGTCCAGGCCACCGACGAGCCGGGCGATGTTGCCCGGCTCGGCCGCCATGAAGGAGTCCCAGCGACAGGAGTCCAGCGTGATGACGATCAGGTGGTTCAGTTCGCGCTTCTTTCCGAAGATTCCGCCGAGCATCGTTACAACCTCGCTGCAGAGATCAGGCTTCGACCTTGTGGGCGTAGGACGCGATCAGGATGTCGGCGACCTCGGGGCGGGTGAACTCCGCCGGCGGCCGCTGGCCGCTGGCGAGCATCTCGCGCACCTTGGTCCCGCTGAGGAAGATCTTGTCCTCGGGGCCGGCCGGGCTCGACTTGGTGGTCGCCATGCCGCCAGTCAGCTTGCAGTAGAAGGAGTGCTCGAAGCGCAGGGTGTTGATCTCCAGGTCGCCCTCGTCGAGGCCGTCGAAGATCTCCTGGGCGTCGAAGGTGCCGTAGTAGCTGCCGACGCCGGCGTGGTCGCGGCCGACGATGATGTGGGTGCAGCCGTAGTTCTGGCGGCAGACGGCGTGCAGGACCGCCTCGCGCGGGCCGCCGTAGCGCATCGCCTGCGGGTAGACGGCGAGCATGGTGCGGTCGAGCGGGTAGTACTTGTTGAGCAGCGCGTGGTAGCACTCCATGCGCGTGTCGGAGGGGATGTCGTCCGACTTGGTGTCGCCGACCAGCGGGTGCACCAGCAGGCCGTCGGTCTGCTCGAGCGCGACCTTGGTCAGGTACTCGTGGGCGCGGTGGATCGGGTTGCGGGTCTGGAACACCGCGATCGTCTTCCATCCCTTCTCGGCGAAGGCGGCGCGGGTCTGCGCCGGGGTCATCCGGTAGTCGTTGTGCTTGCCGTGGACCGGCAGGTTCGCGACCTGGATCTGGCCGCCGATGTACTTCTCGCCGGTGGACTGCAGGTAGCCCCAGGCCGGGTGCTGGTCGTCGCCGAGGAAGCACTTCTCGAGCTCCTTCCGCTTGTCGGGGGCCCAGCAGCTCTCGACCTTCATGACGCCGAGGACCGCGCCGTCCTCGCCCTTGAGGGCGACCTCGACGCCGGCGGCGAACTCCTCGCCGTCCTTGTTGGCGAGCACGACCGGCAGCGGCCACAGGGTGCCGCTGGCGAGCCGCATGTTCTCAACCACGCCCTCGTAGTCGGCCTGGTTCATGAAGCCCTGGAGCGGGCTCATGGCGCCGACGGCGATCATTTCGAGATCGCTGCACTCGCGCGAGTTGAGGGTGATCGAGGGCAGGCCGGCGGCCTTCTTGAGCAGCGTCTCGCGCTCAGCGCCTGCCAGCAAACGGTTCACCAGGGTTCCACCGTGGGGAGCGATCATGTTCTTGTGGTCTTGGGTCGAAGTGAGGTCGGGTCAGTCGAGGTAGCCCAGGTTGCGCAGCTTCTGCTTGACGGCGTTGAGCTCGTCCGGGCTGAACTCCTCGCGACCGTTGGTCTCGACCTCCCCCATCAGGTCCCGGAGGACGAAGACGATGAAGTCGGTCGGGGAGGAGAAACCTGTGTTCGCGATGACCTGCTGGATCCGGCGGTACAAAGGCCGCGGAATCTTCACAGTGACACGGGTTTCATTCAGCATTGCTTTTTCCTGGCACTCAGGGAGCGAGATTATAGCCTGATCGGGGTGCTACAGGAGTGCAACTTGGCTCAAATCTGAGTGCGAATGGAGTGTCCGGGGAGTGCAAACACTCCAGTCGGTCTCTTCGGCCATCCCCGGGGCCGCCTGAAGGCATTCTCCTTGAGCACCGAGAAAGGGTAGACTTCCAGCCCTCGCCGGGCCGTAGGCCCACCTCAGAGCCATGAGAATCCACGCTCCCCTCCTCTCCCTGCTGCTCCTCCCGGCCCTGGCCTGCGGCGGCGGTCCGACCACCCCGAGCTTCGACGACCCGATCACGGCCCTCGAGACCGCCAGCGCCGCCCTGGCCACCGGCGAGAAGGCCACCGCCGAGGCCGGTTTCCGCTACGCCGCCGACCAGGGGGTCGCCAAAACCAAGTATCAGGGCCTGCTCGGCCTCGGCAAGGTCCTGGCCAAAGACGACCCCGCGGGCGCTGCCGCGGCCTTTGAACGGGCCCGGACCGAGTGCGCCGACCTGTATGACATCGCCGGCGCCCAGGCCATGCTCGACGCCTGGATCAAGGCCGGCAAGCTGGAGCAGGGGCAGCAGCTCTTGGCCGCCGCCGCCGCCCAGTTCCCGGCCCAGAAAGGCGACCTGGAGATCCAGGACAAGGCCCTGAGCGCCCTCGCCTCCGGCGACACCGAGTCGCTGGCCGGCCTCGGCTACGTCGGCGACTGACGCCGCCCGCGAGCCGCCCCAGGCGCCTGGCCCCGAGGGGCCGGGCGCCCTTTTTCTTGCCACAGCCGGACCGCCGCCGGCGTCCCACGGGCATGCTCCAGCGCCGCCGGTCCCCGTTCCCGCACCTGGTCGCCGCCTGCGCGCTGTCGCTGGCCGCCTGCCCGGCGGGCTCGCCCTGGTCGAACCCGGCCGAGGCCCTGGACGCCTCCCTGGAGCTGCTCGAGTTCGACGACTGGAGGTCCGCCGAGACCGCCGCCCGTCACGCCCTCGACCACGGCCTCGAGCTCCCCCGGCGGGCCGAAGCCTGGGTCGCGCTCGGGATCGCCCAGGCGCGGCTGCTCCGGCCGCTCGAGGCCGAGCGGTCCTTCGCCGAGGCGGCCGCCCTGGCGCCGCTGGGCCCCGCCGCCGCGGCCTCGGTCGTCGAGTGCTGGACCGAGGCCGGCCAGCTGGAGCGGGCCTCGGCCGCGCTCCAGACCGCCGAGGAGGCCTACCCCGGCCACGCGGCCCTCTGGAGCGGCCAGCGCGACCGCATCGAGGACCGGCGCCGAGGCCCGCGGGAAGAAGCGGACCTCGGCGACCTCGGCTACGTCAGCGTGACCGACTGAGGGCCCTAGCGGACCACCAGCGGCGGGCTGTCGTAGTCGGCCGGCACCTTGATTCCCATCAGGTCGAGCACGGTCGGCCCGAGGTGGGTGGCGTCGTAGTGGTCCTGCCCTTCGGGCAGCGCCAGCACGCGGTTGGAATAGAAGATCCCCTGGACGCTGTGGATGTCGACGCCGCAGTGGTCGCCGGACCAGAGCTTCATGTTGTCCTTGACGAAGACGTCGGGGGAGGCCTCGAGCTCGCCGTCGGCGTTCTCGACGTCCACCAGGTCGATGCCGCCGGCGGTGACGCTCCAGGAGGCGCGGTAGCCCGGGTAGAAGTCGAGGGTCAGCTCGGCGGCCCCCATCGGGTTGGCGCTGTTGCCGTCCTTCCAGAACTCGCCGCTGTAGAGCTCGTCGCGGCGGTAGACCTTCTTGACCACCTTCTGGCCGGTGTCGGGGTCGACCATGGCGTAGAGCTTGTCGGTGATCTCGTCCAGCAGGGCCTCGGCGTCGGCCTCGGCGACCTGGCCGTTCTTCTCGCGTCCCTGGCGCGAGAGGTAGATCTTGCCGAGGGCGATCGAGTAGGCCTGGGTCTCGTTCCAGTCGACGAAGTTGAGGTAGGTCTTCTTGGTGCCCTTGAACTGTTCGGTGCTGAGCGCGATCCCCAGCGAGGAGCGGTTGGCGATCTGCAGGTAGCCCTCCTGCGCCAGCCAGTTGTTGAGGTTGACCTCGCGCCGGAAGCTGTCGAAGCCGTGGTCGGAGACGATCAGCAGGGTGTCGTCCGGCCTCATCTTGGCCAGGGTCAGGCCGACCGCCTGGTCCATGCGCCGGTAGATGGCCTCGTCCATGTCGCGCGCGGCCACCGGCTCGCCGAAGAAGTCGTAGACGGTGTCGGCGCGGCCCTCGTCGAACTGCGGGTGCAGCGGATCGATGTGGCGCATGAGCATGTGGCAGACGCGGTCGGGGCTGCCGAAGAAGTGGAACAGCACCCGCCAGTCGTCGCTGTCGAGCGCGTCCTCGAGCATCTTGCGGCGCCACTCGTAGGTGAACTCGATGTCCTCGATGAAGGCCAGGTCGGTCAGCTCGGTGTCCTTGACGGCGTGGGTCTGGCAGGCCCAGCCGAGGGTCTCGAAGTCGCCGATGCGGCCGGCGAGCTCGCCGGCGAATTGCGGCGGCCAGCAGATGCGGGTGCCCGGGACCGGCTCCTCCGGCGCGATCTGGAGCGGCGCCAGGTAGAGCTCGAGCTCGCCGTCGTCGACGCTCTCGACCCAGATGCGGGCGTTGGCGCGGGTCGACAGCCAGCGGTTCCAGGGGAAGCGCAGGCGGTACCAGTCGCTCCAGCTGCCGAGGGCGACGGTCTGGCTCTGGCCGTCGACGGCGACCACCGCCTCGGCGGCGCCCTTCTGCCACTCCACGGTCAGCGGCAGCCAGGTGTTGACCAGGTCGTAGTCGTCGAGCTGCGCCTTGACCTCGGGGGCGCTGCCCTTGGACTGGCTCAGCTCTCTCTGCTCCTGGGCCAGGCGCTGGTAGAGGGTCTCGTTGCGCGGTCCGTAGAGCTTGGCGGCGTAGCGGCCGGGGCCGTCGGCGGCCAGCCTCAGGTAGTAGCGGGAGGACATGACCCCGTCGCCAGGGTCCTTCTCGGGAGAGAAGGTCCGGTGCAGGCGCGGCCGCTCGGCGGCGGTCGAGTAGAGGGCCCAGGAGTTCAAGCTGCCCTTGGCGTCCGGCGCGCCGAGGCCGGCGACCAGCTTGCCGCTCTGCAGCTCCTTGGCCGGGTAGGAGACGATCGTGCCCTGGCCGCGGAAGGCGACGCCGCCCCGGTCGAGTTCGTGCCACCACTCCTCGGCCTGGATCAGCGACTGGTAGTCGGGGAAGCCGTCCGGCGGGAAGGCCTTCTGCAGGTCGAGGCCGAGGAACAGGCCCGCCCCTAGCGGCAGGACCAGGCCGAGGATCGCGACCGGCATCTTCTTCCGGAGCAGCAGGAACAGCACGATGCCCGCCGCCAGGCCGCCGCCCATGAAGAGGTAGGGCATGCTCTTGCCCGCCAGCGCCAAGCCGGTCTCCTCGACCGGGACCTTGGCGCTGCTCTGGAAGCCGTTCCCGGGCGTCGGCTCACCGTTGCGGTCGAGCGACACGCGCACGAAGTCGAAGATGCCGTGCTTGCCGGGGTTCTTGCCGGTGTTGAGCGTCGCCCAGGACACCGGCGACTGGGCCGGGTTGCCGGGCATCAGCTCGGCGAAGGTGCCCTGCTGGCGCAGCTTGGAGAAGTTGGGCAGCAGGCCGCGGTCCATGAACTCCTCGGCCATGGCGGCGTCCATGCCGTCCATGCCGAGCACGATGACGCGGCCGGCGGGCTCCTGGGTCGGATTCCCGGCGGGGCCGCTGGCGGCGGAGAGCGGCCCGGCGAGCGCGCCGAGCAGCACCAGAAGGATCAGGAACGGGCTGCGGGAGAGATGCATGGAACCGTAAAGTGTAGGCATGTCGTCGAGGGGGACCAACCGGAGGGTCGGGAAGGCTGTGGGTTCAGTCCTCTACGTCCTGGCAGCGCGCGCGGGACGGCCGGGGGGCGCGCTCGCGGCCGCGCCAGCGCGCCCCCCCCCGCGCCCCCGCCGCGGCCCGGCCGCGGGGGCCCCCGCCGCGGCCGGGGCCGGCCAGGAGGGGGTGCACCGGGCCCCGGCCGGGCGGGGGGAGAGGGCCGCCAAGGTGGTCCGGCCGCAGACCGACGACGCCCCGCCGTGGGCCACCGTCCAGGGCCAGCTCACCAAGCCCGCCTGGGCCAGCTACCCCTCGGACATGGTGCTGCGGCTCGAGCCCCAGGGCGCGGGCGACGCCGAGGGCTACACCGTCCTGATGCACCCGGGCAAGGTCTTCTTCCGCTTCGACCGGGTGCCCTACGGCAATTGGCGGCTCGAGCTGATGGCGGCCGGCTTCCGCCACGACCCGCAGCTGATCACGGTGACGCCGCAGGACCCCCATCGCCACCTGCTGGTCGCGCTCCAGCCCGACCGCGTCATCCGCGGCCGGGTCAGCACGGCCGACGGCTCCCCCGCCGCCGGCGCCCTGGTCACGGCGACGCGGGTGGCCGAGCCCGGCCGGGCGGTCCTGCCGCTGACCGCCGAGAGCGACGAACGCGGCGAATTCGCCATCACCGGCGCCCGCCCCGGGCCCTACCAGGTCTACCTCGGCCCGTCCCGCAGCCCGATCGGGCCGCCGGTCCAGATCAGCTTCGCGCCGGAGGCCCGCGAGGCCTGGGTCGAGCTCAGCCTGCCGCCCACCGGAGCGGCGGTGGTCACGGTCCAGGTCGCCGCCAGCGGCGCGGCCGTGGCCGGCGTGCGGCTGACCGCCACGCGGGTCTCCCCCGGGCTGCCCGGCCACGTCGCCGCCGCCGCCTCCGGCCAGGACGGGCGGTGCCGCTTCGCTCATCTGCCGGTCGGCGAGTACGCATTCCAGTCGGTCTCCTCGCGCCACCGTTCGGGAACCGTCCGGGCCACCGTCCTCGAGGGCGGCCAGGCCGAGGTCGTCCTGGCGGTCACGGTGCGCTGAGCCGGTGTCGGCCCTGACCCTTCGGACCAGGCAGGAGACCCCGCTGCGCGAGGCCCTGCGCCTCTCGTGGCCGGCGACGCTGTCGCTGCTGCTCCACTCGGGCTACCGGGTCAACGACCAGTACTGGGTCCAGTTCCTCGGCCCGGACGCCCAGGCCTCGCTCGGGATCACCGCCTTCATGCTGATCCTGAACTTCGCCTTCATCCAGCTGGTCCACGCCGGCACCCTGGCGCGGGTGGCGCAGCACACCGGCGCCGGGGACCATCAGGGCGTCGAGGATGCGCTGCGCGCGGCCCTCAAGGTCGGGATGGTGTGGATCGCCCTGGTGGCGCTGGCCGGCTGGCTGACGAGCGGGATCTGGGTGAGGTTCCTCGGGGCCTCGGGCCAGGTCGAGGTGTGGTCGAAGGTCTACCTGGAACGGATCTATGTGTGCCTGCCGCTGATCGCCCTGAAGCCGATCTCCGACGGCATCTTCATCGGCCTCGGCAACACCATGGTGCCGATGATCCTGTCGGCCTTGACGGTGGCCCTCAACTTCTTCCTCAACCCGCTCCTGATCTACGGCGCCGGCGGCTGGGACGGCATGGGCATCGCCGGCGCCGCCTGGGCCACCGGGTTCTCGCGCGGCCTCGGCGGCCTGCTCGGCCTGGTGCTGCTGCGGCGCCTCTACGGCCTCCGGCCGCGGCTGCGGCAGAAGGTGCCCTGGGCCGAAGTGCGGCGGCTGTTCGCTATCGGCGCGCCCATGGCGATGTCGACGGCGGCCTACTCGCTGGCCTTCATCCTGGTGCTGAAGACCAGCGTCGAGCCCTTCGGCCGCACCGTGCAGGCGGGCCTCGGGGCGGCCTTCAACGGCGTCGAGGCGATCGCCTACTGCGGGCTGCTGGGCCCGGCCATCGCCGTCTCCGGCATGGTCGGCCGCCACGTCGGCGCCAAGCGCTTCGCCGCCGCCCAGGCGGCGGTGCGCGCCTGCGTCGCCCTCTCGGTCGGGATCTCGCTGGTGTTCACGCTGGTCTTCCTGCTGGCGCCGGAGCGGCTGGCGCGGGTCTTCTCCGAGGACCCGGCGGTCCAGGCCCAGGCGGTGCTCTACCTGATGGTGGCCGCCTGGTCCCAGAGCGCCACGGCCGTCAACTCGGTGCTCGACCAGGCCCTGGTCGGGGCCGGCCGGACCGGCGCGATGGCGCTGATCTCGGCGACCGGATACGCTCTCAGAATCCCACTGGCCTTCGTCCTGGCCCACGTCCTGGCGTTCGGCCCCGCCGGAGTCTGGTGGTCTCTCAACGCGTCGAACTACCTGAAGCTGCTCGCCATCATCCCGCTCTACCGCTGGCAGATGCGGCGCCTTTCGGCCGCCTGAGACGCTCCGCCACCCACCATCGGGTTTGGTCCACCTCCCCAATCATGGCCAAACAAGCTCTCATCAATCCCCGTGATTTTCCTCTCGACCGCGTCTGCATGGGCCCGGAAGAGATCGCCAAGTACAACCCGCAGCGCTTCGAGTTCCTGCAGCTCACCAGCGTGCTGCACTACGACGACGAGGCCAACCTGATCGTCGCCAGCCGCGTGGTCGGCGAGGACGAGTGGTGGTGCCACGGCCACATCCCGGGGCGCCCCCTGTTCCCCGGCGTGATGCAGGCCGAGGTGCTCGCCCAAGCCTCTTCGATCCACGTCCGCCTGCACTGCCATGTTCCTCGGGAGGTCTTCCTGGGCTTCCACGGCATCGAGGACATGCGCTTCCGCCTCAGCATCGCCCCCGGCGAGAAGCTGTGGGTCGCGGGGAAGCTCACCCGGACCAACATCGGTAGGCTCGCCTTCCGCTGGGAAGGCCAAGTCATCAAGGAAGACGGCCGGATCGCCTCCAACGGCGTGATCCTCGGCATGAAGATCTGACCGCCTCTGCGGTCAGGCCGGCGGATCCTCCGGCGGCAGGATCTCGAGCACGTCGAGCTCGACGCAGGTGCAGGGAGACCCGACCAGCTGGCTCAGGGAAGGCTGGGTGCGGCCGTCCTCGCCGGAGATCGCCTCCTTGATGTAGGTGCCGTGGGCGGAGCGGATCCGGACCCGCCAGCGCTCGCCCTCGGCCTCGGCGCTCAGGACCTCGATCCAGCGCTCGCGGTGCAGGATCGCCCGGCGGTGGGCGACCCGCGCCGGCGTCTCCTGGAGGATCTCGATGCGCCCGCGGCCGCGCAGCTCCTCGAACCGGCCGGCCAGCCCCTGCGGGTCCGTCGCCTCGGCGAAGGCCACCAGGGCGCCGTACTCCTTGGGGCAGCGGGTCTCCTTGATCTCCACCACCCGCTTGCGGCTGCTGAAGCGCAGCTCGGAGACCTCGATCCGGCTTTCGGCCCGGTGGTTGATCTCGGCCGCCAGCTCGTCGAGGTCGATCATCGGCCGCTTGCACTTCAGGGCCTCGAAGACGAAGGGCCGGCCGGCCCCCAGCATGCGGACGTCCAGGTCCTCCCGGCCGGCGCCGTGGAACTTGTTGCGCCGCGCCTTGAGCCGCGGCATGGCGACGCGCGCGATCAACTCCTGGACCGAGTCGCGGGTGAGCTTGCCGAAGCCCTCGCAGCGCGCGCAGCCGCGGCCCTTGCACTCGGGGCAGAAGAACACCGTCTGCGGCAGGTCGCGGACCAGCTTGCGGTAGCGTCCCTCGAACAGGACCTTGACGGATTCCGGGCTCTTCTCCATGCGGGCGGGTGCGGTCGGCGGGCGGGGCTAAGATGTCGGCGTGTGGCCGACCCTCTTTCGGATCAGCTTGTTCGGCAAGGAGTTCGCTCTGGGCACCTTCGGGCTCATGGTCGCCCTCGGCTTCCTGGTCGGCGTCGGCGTCGGCACGCGCCTGGCGCGGCGCTACGGCGAGGACCCGGAACGCGACCCCTTGCTGCTGCCGGACATCGCGATGTGGGTCCTGATCGGGGTCATCGCCGGCGGCAGGCTGGCCTTCGTGCTGGTCAACCTCCCGTATTACCTGGAGCACCCGCTCGAGATCCCGATGATCTGGAAAGGCGGCCTGGTGATGTACGGCGGGCTCATTCTAGCCTTCACCCTGGGAGCCTGGAAGGCGCGCAGGCTCGGGCTGAACCTGTGGCACGCCGCCGACTGGGGCCTGACGGCCGGCTTCCTCGGCCAGGGCATCGGCCGCATCGGCTGCCTGCTGGTCGGCGACGACTTCGGCAAGGCCACCGACGTGCCCTGGGCGCTGCGGGTGCCGGATCCGCTGCCGCTGGACTCGCTGCTGCCGGCCGAGATGGCCGGCCTGACCATCCATCCGACCCAGGTCTACATGTCCCTCAAGGCCTTCGCCCTGTTCGGCCTCGGCCTGTGGCTGCTGCGGCGGCGGCGCTTCTCCGGCCAGGTCGCCTGCGTGCTGCTGGCCGGCTACGCGGTGCTGCGCTTCGTGGTCGAGATCTACCGCGGGGACGCGGCCGCCCGCGGCGGCGTCTTCAAGCCCGGGCTCAGCCCCGAGGAGCTGGGGGCGGGCCGCCTCCACGAGGTCGAGCTGCTGATCTCGACCTCGCAGATGATCGGGCTCGCCGTCCTGCCTCTGGCGGCGCTGCTCTACCTCCGGCTGCGCAGGAAGTACCCCCTGGCATGAACCGGAGGACGGCGGGCTGATGTTCCTGGCCGGCATCGACGAGGCCGGCTATGGACCGCTGCTCGGTCCGATGGTGGTCGGCTGGTCCCTGTTCCGGGTGCCCGAGGCCGACACCGACCTGTGGCCGGTCACCGCCCACAGCGCCTCCCCTAAACCGGCGCGCCGCCCGCGCCAGGAGCGCCGCGTCTGGGTCGACGACTCCAAGAAGGTCCACGCCGGCCCCCACGGCCGCGCGCGGCTGGAGCGCAGCGTCGCCGCCTTCCGCGAGCTCAACGCTCCGGGGGCCAGCAGCCTCGAGGGCTGGATCCACGAGCCGCCCGCCCCTGCCAGCCGCTCGCTGCAGCGCGCGCCCTGGTTCCGCACCCTGGTCGGCCCGCTCACCCCGCACGCGGATCCGGTCCGCGCCCGGCTCGACGCCGGCCTGCTGCGGCGCGACCTCGAGCAGGGCGGCTGCGCCGCCGACGGCTTCGGCGCCCGCGCCGTGCCGGCCGCCGAGTGGAACGACCTGACCCGCGAGCTCGGGAAGGGCGACGCCCTGTTCCGGGTCGTCATGGAGGTCTTCCAGCACCTGCTCCGCCACACCGGAACGGCGCCGCTCAGGATCGAATGCGACCGCCACGGCGCCCGCATGCGCTACGGCGAGCGCCTGCGCCGGGCGCTCGGCCCCGACCGCCTGGAGGTCCACACCGAGCTGCCGTCCTGGTCGCTCTACACCCTCGAATTCGGCCCCAAGCGGGTCGAGGTCCGCTTCGCCGAGAACGCCGACGGCCTGCGCTTCCCGGTCGCCCTCGGCTCCCTGGCGGCCAAGCTCACCCGCGAGCGGCTGATGGACCTGTGGAACGACTGGTTCGCCGAACGTCTTCCGGGGGTCCGCCCGACCAAGGGCTATGCCCTCGACGCCAAGCGGTGGCTGGCCGAGGCCGAGACCGACCTCCCCAGGCTCGGGGTCGACCAAGAGATCCTGCGCCGACGAAGATGATGGAGTTCATGTGAGGGCTGGAGGGGGGAGGGGCTGGTGCGGGCGCCGCCTTCAGGGACCGGGGCCGGCCCAACTCACCGAAACAAACCCGAACCGACACGTATCCCGACCCCCTGACGGGCGGCGGAAGGCCTGGTCCGCGGCCCGTCAGCCGGTCACTCCTCCGGATCCTGAGCCTCGGTCTCCTTCTGCTGCGCCTTGAAGAACTGCAAGAACGGGTTGGTCGGGTCGAGCTCCTCCCGGAGCTCCGCGGCCCGCGGGTCCTTGCCGATGACGATACGTTCTTCGCGGCGCTGGTCGTCCCGGCCGCCGGGCCGGCCGCTGGGGCGTCGGCTCTTGGGCCGGGTGCTGCGGACGTGAGCCGGCTTCGGCGGCTCGGGCGGTTCACCGCGCCGGCCGGGACCACGACCGGGACCTCGCCCGGGACCGCGGCCTTTGCCGGGACCAGAGCCCGATCCAGAGCCCGATCCGGAACCCGATCCGGAACCCGATCCGGAGCCGGAGGCTCGGGGGCCCGCGCCTGCACCAGCGCCGCGCGCCGGGCGCTCGCCCGGTTCGCGCATCGAGAGGCGGAAGCGCTGCTTCTCGAGGTCGATGGAGAGCACGCGGACGGTGACCTCCTGGCCCTCCTCGACCACTTCGGACGGCTCCTTGACGAAGCGGTCGGCCAGCTCCGAGACGTGGATGAAGCCTTCGCGGCGGGCGCCGACGTCGACGAAGACGCCGTGTTCGACCAGCTTGGTGACCTTGCCGGGCAGCTTGGCGCCGACCTCGAGGGTCTCGAGCCGGCTGCCCTCGGTGTGGCCGGGGGTGGCGCGCCGGGGGCGGCGGGTCGCCTTCAGCAGGCCGCGGCGGATCAGCTCGACGACCTTCGGCTCCCAGCCGCGCTCCTCGAGCACCGGGGCCCAACTCAAGGCATCGACCTTGGACGGCTCGCGGATCAGCTCGGCGAGATCGATCCCGGCGGCCTCGGCGGCCTGCCGGAGCGGCCGGTAGTAGATCGGGTGCAGCGGCCGCGAGTCGAGCGGCTCGTGGCTGCCACGAGACCGCAGGAAGCAGCAGGCCGCCCGCCAGTCCTTCTCCGACAGCCCCATCCGGTGCTGGAAGTCCTCCAGCGACAGGAACGGGGCGGTCGAGCGCTCCAGCTCGACCGCGCGGGCGTCGATGCCCGGCAGCAGCCGCAGCTCGTCGTGGTTCCCGCGGTTCAGGTCGACGCCGCGGGCGGCCAGCAGCGACTGAAGGAAGATCGACTCGAAGGCGTCGAGGCGCCGGGAGTTGATCTCGCCGCGGAAGGCGACGTACGAGCGCACGATGTGCGGCGTGTGCAGGGCCATGGCCCGCGGGTTGTGGCCGAGCCGCCCGAGCAGCGCGGCCTGGCGCTCGTCGTGGCTGAGGTGGGCCTCCTCCAGGCGCCGCGCCACCTCGCGCAGCAGGGTCTTGGCCACCGCCACCGGCACCAGGGCGGTGCGCAGCTTGCCGGCGATGGCGCGGACGCCGTCGACGATCGCCCCGCCGTGGCTCCGGGTGGGAGAATCGGCCTGCAGGGCGATCAGGGTGGGCCGTTCCTCGCCCAGGAAGGCAGCGAGCTTCTCGCCCAGGTCGGAGGCCTTGGCCGAGACGGTGATCCCGCGCAAGAAATGGCCGCCCCGGTCGAGCAGCGCGACCACGCACTTGCCGTTCCGGTGCGAGAAGACCCCCAGCACCGGGCCGTCGTTCTTGCCGCGGTCCAGGGCGTTCTCGAGCTGCGACCAGGACTGCTGGAGCGCCAGGCTCTCGGCCTTGCGCTTGAGGCGGGCGCGCGCCTCCTGGACCAGCCGCGGCTGCTGCTCGGCGGCGTAGAAGTCGAGGAACAGCTTCAGGTAGGCGTCGCGCTCCTGGGGCGGCGCGCCCTCGACCTCGGCGTCGAAGTGGCGGTCGAGCTCGGGCCGGGGGAGCTCGAAGTGGAGCTTCAGGAGGTGGGCGTGCTCGGCGCGTCGCAGCGCCAGATAGCCGCCGGCGTCGAAAGCGGACAGGGCCTGGGCCTTCTCCGCCTGCTGCTGGAAGCGGCGCGCGTCCTGCTCCTTGCCCTCGATGATCTCGACCCGGACCTCGGCCTTGTCGCGGAACAGCCGCCGCAGGGCCGCGGCCAGCCCGGCGTTGGCCCGCAGGCCCTCGACGAAGGCCTTGTGCTCCTCCTTCTCGGGCGCCTCCCAGCCCTCGGGGACCGGGCCGCCCTCGAGCTCGAGGTGCAGGTCCTCGAGCTCTCCCTCGGAGCAGGCCGCCTGCACGGCCTCCTCGAGCTTGGGCAATTCCTTGCCCTCGAGGCCGCGCAGGAAATTGGCCCGGCGGCGCTCCAGGGCGATTTCGACTTCGAGATGTTCGATCAGGAGCTCGAATCCGAGCGGGTTGGGGAAGACCCCGGCGAGGCCGGGATCTGCGAGGCGCAGCCAGGCCAGGGACTCGCCCTGGGCGATGGCTTCACGCAAGCGGCGGTATACCGGGACCTTGAGGCCCAGGACCCGCGCGACCCTCTGATCGTCCTGCTGCTTCGGCTTGGAGGACATGGCGGGAGATTCTAGCAGCGCCTCGGGAAGTGGGCCCCTGGCGCGGGATTACTTCCCCTGGTCCTTGAACAGCTTGTCGACCACGAACTGCGGCACGGGGCGGTAGTTGAGGGGCTCCATCGAGAACGACCCCCGGCCCTGGGACAGGCCGCGCAGGCGGCCGGCGTAGTTGAACATCTCGGCGATCGGGACCGCGCCGCGGACCTCCCGCAGGTCGCCGGTGACGGCGATCTCGTCGACCTCCACCCGGCGCGTGTTCAGGTCGCCGATGACGTCGCCGATGTACTCCTCGGGCACCTGGACCGAGAGCCGCATGTAGGGCTCGAGCAGGGTCGTGTTGCCGCCGACGGCCTGCCGGAAGGCGATCTGGGCCGCGGTGTAGAAGGCCAGCTCGCTGGAGTCGACGTCGTGGTACTTGCCGTAGTGCAGGGTGGTCTTGATCTTGACGAAGGGCCAGCCCATGCGCCCGCCGCCCTTCATCGAGTCCCTGAGGCCGTGGTGCACCGCCGGGATGTACTGCCGCGGGACGGCGCCGCCGGCGATGGCGTCGACGAACTCCAGCTCCTCGGTCTCACCCGGCTCGAACTTGATGTTGACCACCGCGTACTGGCCGTGGCCGCCCGACTGCTTGACGTGCCTGCCCTCGATGTCGACCGGCCCCTTGATGGTCTGGCGGTAGGCCACCTTGGGCTCGCCGACCTTGATCGGGACGCCGTGGTCGCGGGCGATGCGGGTGGTGATGATCTCGAGGTGCAGCTCGCCCATGCCAGAGATCACCATCTCGTCGGTCTCGTCGTCGACCCATGCCCGGAACGAGGGGTCCTCCTTGCACAGGTTGCCGAGCACGGCGCTGAGCCGGTCGCGGTCCTTGAGCGTCTTCGGCTCGACCGACATGCTGATGACCGCCTCGGGGAAGGTCATCGACTCCATCGCCACCGGGTGGTCCGGGTCGCAGACGGTGTCGCCGGTGGTGGTGTTCTTGAGGCCGACGACGGCACAGATACCGCCCGCCTTGACCTCCTCGACCGCCTCCCGCTTGTCGGCGTGCATGTACATCAGGCGGCCTACGCGCTCCTTCTTGCGCGTGCGCGGGTTGAGCACCTGCGAGCCGCGCACCAGGGTGCCGGAGTAGACCCGCACGAAGGTCAGGTCGCCGCTCGGGGCGGCGATGGTCCTGAAAGC
>JACNJP010000515.1 GCA_014382465.1 Planctomycetota bacterium | reverse complement strand
GCCGCGGTGCCCACCCCCCCCCTGCTGCGGCTGGGGGGGGCGGCCGCGCGCGGCGCCCACCTCTCCCTGGGCTGGGACGACCAGGTGTCGGTCGGCGCCGGCCGCGGGTCGCGGAGCTGGCCGGTCAAGCGCCTGCCCGAGGCGGAGGACGTCGACTGGAGCCAGGTGGCCTCGGTCCCGACCGCCATGATCACCGGCACCAACGGCAAGACCACCACCGTGCGGCTGCTGAAGGCCATGGCCGACGCCGCCGGCAAGGTGCCGGGCCTGTCCACCACCGACTGGCTGCGCGTCGGCGACCACGTCCTCGACCGCGGCGACTGGTCCGGCCCCGGCGGCGCGCGGGCGATCCTGCGCCACCCGCGGGTGGAGGTGGCGCTGCTCGAGACCGCCCGCGGCGGCATGCTGCGGCGCGGCCTGGGCCTGGGGCCGGGGGAGGCCGACGTCGTCCTGATCACCAACATCGCCCCCGACCACCTGGGGGAGTGGGGGATCCAGGACCTCGACATGCTGGCGGACACCAAGTTCGTGATCCGCCACGCCGGGCGCTCGGTGGTGCTGAACGCCGACGACCCGAAGTCGGTGGAGCGCGCCGGCCTGGTCCACCAGCCGCTGAGCTGGTTCTCGCTCGACGCCGCCAGCCCGGTGGTGGCCGCCCACCTGGCCGCCGGCGGCTCCGCCGCGGTCCTGCGCGGCGCCGAGCTCTGCTGGTGCGAGGGCGGCGAGGTCCGGCCGCTGACGGAGGTCGGCTCCCTGCCCTTCACCCTCGGCGGCGCCGCCCGCTACAACGTCGCCAACGCCCTCGCCGCGGTGGCGGTGGCCAAGAGGCTGGGGCTCGGCGAAGCGGCGATCGGCGCCGGCCTGCGCGCCTTCCGCAGCGACGCGGGCGACAACCCGGGCCGCCTCAACCGCTTCGAGGTCGACGGGGCGCAGGTGCTGGTGGACTTCGCCCACAACCCGCACGGGCTGGAGGCGCTGCTCGAGATGACCGCGACGATGCCGGCCGAGCGGCGGCTCCTGACCCTCGGCCACGCCGGCGACCGCGACGACCAGGCCCTGCGCGAGCTGGCGCGGGTCGCCGGCCGGTCGGGAATGGACCGGATCATCATCAAGGAGCAGGAGGTGCACCTGCGCGGCCGCGCCCTCGGGGAGATTCCGGCGATCCTCGAGCGGGCCCTGGTGGAGGACGGCTACCCGGCGGCGCGCATCGGCCACGCCGCCGACGAGCTCGAGGCGACCGAGCAGGCCCTGGCTTGGGCGCGGCCCGGCGACCTTCTGCTGCTCCTGACCCTGGCGCAGCGCCAGGAGGTCCTGGAGCGCCTCCAGGCCCTGGCGCGGCCGGGCTAGACTGGGGTCTTCGGAGTCCCCGAAGCCCCCCCCAAAGAAGATGAAGGAATACCTCGACCGCGCCGCTGAATTGGGTCGCCGCCTGACGCAGATCAAGGACAGTCTTTGACTACCTGAACAAGCAGGCTGAGCGCGCGGAATTCGAGGAGAAGATGGCAGAGGCCGGCTTCTGGGACGACCAGGAGTCCGCTCAGAAGATCCTCGGCGCGCTGAAGCTGGCGCGGGCGGTGGTCGAGCCCTGCGAGGCGGTCGACGCCACCCTGGAGGAGATCGCCACCCTCGGGGAGCTCGGCGAGGAGGCCGGCGCCTCCGAGGTGGAGGCCGACCTGGCGGTGGCGGTCGGGGTCGCCGAGGGCCAGGGCGAGGCGCTCGAATTCCAGGTCATGCTGGGCGGCGAGAACGACCACCGCTCGGCCTACCTGACGGTGCAGGCCGGCGCCGGCGGCGTCGACGCCGCCGACTTCGCCAGCATGCTGCTGCGGCTCTACCTGCGCTGGTCCGAGCGGCGCGGCTTCGGCACCGAGATGGTCGAGGTCACCGAGGCCGACGAGGGCGGCATCCGCCACGCCACCATCCACGTCAAGGGGCCCTACGCCTACGGCTACCTGAAGGCCGAGCGCGGCGTCCACCGGCTGGTGCGGATCTCGCCCTTCGACGCCCAGTCGCGCCGCCACACCGCCTTCGCCGCCATCGAGGCCATGCCGGAGTTCGATGCCGACGCGCCGATCGAGGTCGACATGGACCAGGTGAGGGTGGACACCTACCGCGCCGGCGGCGCCGGCGGCCAGCACGTCAACAAGACCGACTCGGCGGTGCGCATGACGCACCTGCCCACCGGCATCGTCGTGCAGTGCCAGAACGAGCGCAGCCAGCACAAGAACCGCGCCACCGCCACCGGCATGCTCAAGGCCAAGCTCTACGAGCTGCGCCAGCGCGAGCGCGACGACGAGCTGAAGCGGATGTACGGCGAGAAGGGCGAGATCGCCTGGGGCTCGCAGATCCGCAGCTACGTGCTCAACCCCTACCAGATGGTCAAGGACCACCGCACCAACTTCGAGAAGGGCAACACCCAGGCCGTCTTCGACGGCGACATCGATGAATTCATCGAAGAGTACCTCCGTTCCCGAAGCTCGGGCTGAGACCATGACCGAACGACTGCCGGTGCGCCGCGCCCTGCTGAGCGTGTACTACAAGGACGGCGTCGTGGAGCTGGCGACGGCGTTGGCGGAGACCGGCGCCGAGCTGCTGTCGACCGGCGGCACGATGCGGGCGCTGGTCGAGGCCGGCCTGGCCGTCACCGAGGTCGCCGACTACACCGGCTTCCCCGAGATGATGGACGGCCGCGTCAAGACGCTGCACCCGAAGATCCACGGCGGGTTGCTGGCGCGGCGCGACGACCCGCGGCACCTCGCCTCGATGGAGCAGCACGGCATCGGGCCGATCGACCTGGTGTGCGTGAATCTCTATCCCTTCGAGGAGACGGTGGCCGCGGGCGCTACCCGCGAGGAGGTGATCGAGAAGATCGACGTCGGCGGGCCGAGCATGCTGCGCTCGGCGGCCAAGAACCACGACGGCGTCGCCGTGGTGTGCGATCCGGCCGACTACGAGGTGGTCGCCGAGGAGCTGCGCGCCGGCGGCACCACGCTCGAGCTGCGGCGGGCGCTGGCGCGCAAGGTCTTCGAGCGCACCGCCGAGTACGACGGCGCGATCGGGCGCTGGTTCGCCGACCAGGCGGGGGCGGGCCTGCGCTACGGCGAGAACCCGCACCAGGCCGCCGGCTTCTATCCCGATCCGGCGCGCGACGGGCTGGGCGGCGCCCGCGTGCTGCCGGGCGGCAAGGAGCTGAGCTACAACAACTGGCTCGACCTCGACGGCGCGGTGGGGGCGGTAAACGATTTGCCGTCGCCGGCGGCGGTGGTGGTCAAGCACACCAACCCCTGCGGCGCGGCGCTGGGCGACTCCGCGGTGGCGGCGCTGGAGCGCGCCTGGGACGGCGATCCGCTGTCGGCCTTCGGCTCGGTGATCGCGCTCAACCTGCCGGTCGATGTGGCCTGCGCCGAGTTCCTGGCCGGCCCCGGCCACTTCGTCGAGGTGCTGGCGGCGCCGGCGATCGACCCCGCCGCGGCCGAGCTGCTGCGCAACGGGCCGAAGTGGGGCAAGAACCTCCGCCTGGTGGAGGCCCCGGACCTCGCCCGGCCGCGCGAACAGCTCGAGGCCCGCCGCGGGTGGGGCGGCACCCTCTACCCAACCCGCGACACCCCCTGCGCCTGCACCGCGGCGCTGAC